>QCWC01000005.1 GCA_013114705.1 Candidatus Nitrosocosmicus sp.
GTCGTCATTTTGAAGTACCTAGTTATTGATTGTAAAAATTTGAATTTTAAAGGTATGGCATTTCGATTTGTGTAAAAGCGCCCTCATCCACCGAACGGCTTTTTCTATATCTCAAAGTATATTGAATAATTAGAAAAATACATGAATATCCTTATTACAATAAAAGGCAAAGAGAACCACTACTCTTTGGAATGAGACTCTAGCCATGAATACAAATCAGCCAGAACATCAGGTTCCATAGGTCCGAATGCTGTTTGCCATTTTGTTGATAAATATAATGCGTGCCCCAAGTCGGGATATGTTATTAATGCATGGTCCGGATGATTTACTTCATTGAGTCTTTGGTGCAATAAAAATGCTTGTTGAACTGGAGTTTGAGCATCATTTTCTCCATTAAGTATTAAAATGCCTATAGATTCAGAAACGTTACCAATGGTGCTCAAATTTGTTGTCATGTTTGCTAGAGAATTCCACAAAATAGGACATATTCCTACGGTATCACATTTAAGCGGATTAAATGCTGTGTTATTTTCATAGCCCTTTATCAGAAAAGGTTCAACTTGTTTATTGATATCTATGTAGCCACTATTGCCAAATTGTTCCACTAAATAGTTAGTCATAGCATTGGTATCGTTAGTTTGCGAAACAGTAATAGGCAATAACAAGTTCTTATACAAAGGATCTACTATAACATCCTGAATCGATATTAACCCGCTATTATTTTTATCTAATACTTGCTTAGCGTATTCTAAAGATAAGGAAACATCCTGAAAGTACTCTACTTTCAAAGGATTCTGAGCTAGGACGCCCATAAGTATGATGTTGTCTACATCTGTAGGATTATCAATTGCCACTCTGGGCGCATAAAGCGTGCCTTCGCTATGGCCAATTATGCTTATTCTCTTTGGATCTACTTCTGGCTGTTGTGCAAGAATATTCAGTGCTTTCTTGCCATCTTGAATTTGATCATCGACAGTATTATTTCCCCAAACATTCGAATTCAAAATAGTGTAGCTTTCGTTGCCTACCCCTCTTTTATCATACTTCAACACTGCAAACCCCCTTTCCGAAAGATATTGAGATATTTCCCAGAATGGTTTACTATTTTTGGTTAGCGTTTCGTTCATGTCTAGAGCACCAGAACCATGAATGAGCAACACAGCGGGAAATGGCCCATTACCTATTGCGGGGTAAGATAACTGTGCATTGGTCTTTACACCATCCCCTAAATCTATGATGAGATCCCTGTACTTGATAATTTGTAGGTCCGACTGGGCCGAAATTTCAGAAAATAAGGAAATATTAAATGATGTTGAATACGCTGATAAAATCATAAATGCACCAACAAATATGCTCAAAACTATAAATGATGATGACTTGAATTTAATCCTCAACATTAACAATAGCAATAGTGGTCCCGTATATAAAGTAGATATAGGAACTACTATTGTCCACCACTCTGAAGTTTTTCTTAACCCTGTTCTCTTTCATTTCTATACGCCGTAAGGCGGTAGCCGTTTGAATTTCTGTAAGATTTACTCGAATTTCCTTTCACTTGAAATGACCAGATTTTCTAAAAAATTCTTCAAACTGATGTGGATATTCTCATGATTTCGGCCGCTGCAGCTACAATTTAGGGTAACGATATAATATACTAATTGATTAACTTGACTGTAATATTTATGGACAGAAAAGAAAAGGGAAAAGACACTCGGTTGAATTTTTTATTTGTGTACTTAAACTCTATTTGGAGTTTAGAATGGTTTTCCACCATCTAAATGACAACCCTATCATATCTGAAATTTGATTCTCTATGTTAAAACTGTTAATAACATTGATGATTTTTTGATGCGATTAAAACAACCTCTTATCCTTTCTGTTGAATATTGGATTCGCTAGTGCTCTTATTCTAGCAGTTTATGATCAGGCATTCAAAGGCAGACTGAATGAAAAGGTCGCTCCCATATCATCTGTGTTATTTTCAACCCCTATGCTTCCCTCATGAGCCTCAACAATTGCTTTACAGATGTAGAGACCGAGTCCTGTGCTACCAAGGCCGGATGCAGTATAAAATTTTGAAAAGACCTTGGAAAATATCTCAGGATCTAAACCCGTTCCAGAATCTTTTACTTTGACAATTAATTCATTTTGAAAGTTTGGATTATCTTTATCTTCAGCATGGTGAGAGTTTATAGTAGTAGTAATAGTAATAGTAGTAACGACTATCTTACCGCAATCGGTATTTTTGATTGCGTTGTCTACCATGTTAATAATTACTTGCGCAATTCTGTCTTTGTCTGCTCTTATTATAACATCTTTATTGTTATCTTCGTGTTTAGAATTAGATGGAATAGTAGTATTATTATAAATCAAGTCCAAATTCCTCTGCTTACCGTCATGAATCTGATTTTTAAAATCCTTAACTATTGTAGATATCAAGGCAGATAAACTAAACTTTTCTATAGATAGTTCAAGAGTAAAATTATCTATTCTAGCCATATCTAGTATGTTAGATACGAGTTTCTGAATTCAATTTGCATTTCTGGCTATGACTTTAATGTATTTAGCATTATTAGCTGGCTCAGATAGTATCATTTCGCTATATCCTAAAATCGACTGAGTTGGGGTTCTAAGTTCATGAGCTGCAATATCCATGAACTCTTTTTGTCTTAAAGCTTGTTGTCTTATCTCTTCATTAGCCGTTGCAAGTTCTGAAGTAATTTTTATCATTTCATGATTCATCGTTGAGAGCTTGTGATTAGCTTCGGCTAGGTCCGTGTTGGCGATAATAAGTTCCTTCTCTGTTTCAGTGAGATCCTTTCTTGTGTTTTTCATCTCTTCTATGTTTTCTTTAACTTTGATGTTTGAAAGACGAAGAGACTCATTTGCTTCTATCAGGTCTTCAGTCTTGGTTAATAACTCTCCCGTTTTTATTTCCAAGAGATCCTTTACGGATAGTCTTTTTCTCCCATTGTCTTGCTCTTTTTCCGCCGCAGATATGGCTATTCGTTTACTATTACAAAAACAACCTTAAATAACTAACAATCTATGTTCTGGAATTTATTCGACAAGAATGAAATAATAGTTGGTAGTATATTTGACCTGTTTGGTTATTGTCGTCTTTGAAGTTCCAACAGATATTCAAAATTTCGTCTACCCAAGAAAAAAACACTCCTTGCAGAAAATTATACAAAACTATTGTATTCAGAATCCTTAATGAATTTACATATCCATGATTTTTTTATTTGATCTTTCTTTTTAAATTTAGGCGATCACATCTTGATTTGACTTGAAGTGAAATTGGTGTAAAATAGCACTATTTTTTCTTCACCCAAAAGACCCGCCATATTTACAATTTAGATGAATCAAATTTAGGTAAACTAAATACAAATGTCGAGCCCTTTCCATCGGCATTGTTAAAGGCCCATATTCTTCCTTCCATTGCTTCTATTAGTTTCTTACTTATATACAAGCCAAGACCAGTTCCAGCAGCGGAATTTGAGTTAAATTTTTCAAATAATCTTGGCAATATCTCAGGAGAAATGCCTTTGCCCGAGTCAGATACAGCTACAAAGATTTCCTTTATGTTATCTTTTTTTTCTATGTTGGCCGATTTTATCTTATTGTCCTTTGTTTTTTCAAAAGCACGAACATTTCTTCTCTTAATAACATCATCGATATCTTCGTAGATCAGGATATCTATGGTACTGTCTTTTTCAGAGAACTTGATAGCGTTTTCAAGTAAATTGATCAATATTTGGTTTAATCTCGATCTATCTGCGTATACAAAGTATGTTTCACCAAATAAATCATTGATAATAGTCACTTTGACATTCTTGTTTCTTAATTTTTCCCCTAGTTGAGTGTCGACGATACTGTTTATTTCTGCTATTAAATTGATGTTTTCTTTGTTTAACATTATCATATTTTTTTGATGGGAATCTATTCTTGCTACATCTAGTAGATTATTTATCAGATTCTCCAGTCTCATTGCGTTCCTAGAAATAATATCTTGATGTTTCTTTAAGTCTTTAATAACATTGAATGACTCTTCTAAAGTCATTTGCTTTTGATTAATACTCAGTGAATAGTTTTCAAAGATTTCATTGTTTAGCTCTAGATAACCTGTTATTGCCTGAGTTGGAGTTCTGAGTTCGTGTGCTGCTGTGTTGATGAAATCTCTTTCCAATTCTTCACTTTGCACGAGTTTCTCATTAACCCTTTTCAGGTCTTCTGACATTTCTGTTTGTATCCATAAACTTTCGAAAATAGATAGGTAAGATAACACAGTAGGTTGACTTGTTGAAAAAGTGGTTAGTCCTACTGCCTCTTCAAACGATAATTTAGAGTCGTCCTTTAGTTCAGTGGCTAAAACATACTTTCTATCGACAATCATAATTGTAGATATCAAATCCTTCTGATTTCGAATTTCTCTACAAAGTATATTTTTTACCATAAGATCTTGTTTGTTGGTATCATCTTTATAGATTACTTCTTTAACCATTTTATTAACAGGAGACAAAATCTTGATTTGGATATTTTCGACACTCTTTTGCTTCAGTATTTCCATAAATCCCATCACGACTTCTCTTTTTACTGCGTTAAGTGATGGAAACAAGATCAGAATCTCTTTACTGGCTTTTTGCACAGTTTCTATCAAAAGAGGTTTTGCATGCCTAGAGTTTTCAATCAGTTTAGTAAAGTCTAAGGTAACACCTCTCTCAATCTGTCTGATTCGCTCCTTGGCGTCTAATGCTGAATTCCAAAGGTTATCAAAGACGGATTGAAAATGCTTTATATACAAAGGATCTGTGCTGTATAAAAGCGTGTGAATCAATTGGTCACCTTTCATATTTTCAATTGTGCCGTTAAATTGTCGTTCAGATACTGCAAAACTAAGGATCGGTAAATTGTCAATGTGTCTTATACAAAAGCCCATGCGTAGAAATTTCTTTATTAAAACAATTTGCTCTCCATTGTTTTCAATGTTTACTATCCATCGGACTCCATACTTCACTTTATCCTCTTTGTGTCTTGAGATTAGATTTTCAAAACTTTCAAGAAGCTGTTTGGTATTATTTACAAGTTCAAGGCCACTTATTGGAGAGCAGATGGATACTTCAGCTTCTGTTTTCTCGATTAAGTTTTTGGTTTCAGTAAGGACCACCTCTTCACCAAAGACCACCTTTGTTTCAGGTGGGTAGGAGCTTTTGTTAATTTTGTCCTGCCTTGTTACGTCATTATAATCTGATAAACTTACATCCGATGTAGAGGACTTTTTCAGAGAAGAAGGTAAAGATTTATTTCGGTTAATATCATTTACCCCCCTTTCTTACATAAGAATTGGGCAATACAATATTTTATCAAATAATTTTAATTCTAGTCAAATAAAAATTTTGTTGCTGGATGTAAGTTATTTCTCTCATATCCTATATTAATCGTAACAGAATTCTTTAAAAATCCATTCTATAATTTTTAGATATAGAGATACTGGTCTAATAAAAGTAATTAGACGAATCTTGTCTTTAAGCGACTGACACTTTTAGTCTATCTGGACCGTAAATATATTTAATTCATATTTTGAACGGAATTACCATAATATTGTATTGGAATCTCATAGATGTATGGATATGAATCTCACGGACGTGGTCCGTTTGCTATAAAGCTCAAGTAAATTGCATATATGTCTCCTTACCAACTGAATTTAGAAATATGGGATACAGACAATATTGTCTTTATATGACAAAACCCATATGCTATAGCAGCTCGATTCCATTGAACATACTAGCAAAGATCGTAAATTGATTTCGTATAGTATGGTGTGACCACGACAAGAATGACTCTAGCATAACCTTCGCGTACTTTAGTATTATATTTTGTCTGCATGTCAGGACAGATCGTTACTCATATGCAAAAAGATGTTTAAAGATTTTACTTACCCTATCCTTATTGTCAAAATATTCAATAAATGAAGAATAGAGATTATCGATCATTGATTGATAGCATTTTGCTTGCTCTTCGAATGAAAGTTCCTTATATCCATCCTTATTTACAATGGCAATCTGAACCTTCCCTCCTGTCTCTAGATCCAGTTGCTTTACTTCGCTTATGATGTATAATGCGATCCCAACATTATGCTCAACAGACAGATCAGACACCTTCTTATTAATTGCAGAATAGAATCTATCTTGCTGCTTGAAGATCAAACGAGCATAAGGGGAGCCAGAACCTATTGAGACATAGTCATCATTTACTTTGTATACATAAGGAGTAACTTCATTATTTTTTCCTTTTGCCCCAAAGCCCATACGGTAAACAAAAAAATTACCGTTTTTTGGAACCACAGCTGATAATGAGAATGGAGTGAAAAAAAGGTGTGCTGCCGGATAACCGCATAAAAATGAATGGTTGTAGTTATGTAAACGATGCAAATTTACCATAAAACTATACATTTGTGTCTTAAATTCTGATTCTGATTCAATTTCATTTTGAAAGTTTTGTTTAAGTTCATCAACATATAGTTCAATTTGGGAACTATCACCAGAAGCACCTATGCCGACCTGATTATTAATTTTGTATAATTTTTTTATTGTGGTTTTGATTTTTGATGCTGTACCTTGGCTGTCACTTGCTAATATAATTCCGTCTTTTGACTTTATAGCCAACACTGTTGTCATCGATTCTGGTATAGGACACACATCGCATTATTTAACAGTACAGATTTCATCTAATCACTATACGATTTAAGATTCATTCTTATATTTGTTCTTTGAAATGACAAGATAAAAATGGTTACTAGTTATGCCTTTATTTATCAATACACGCCTCCTTTACTTATAATTGAACAAGACAATCTTGAATAGTTAAATAATGGTGAATTCTCAGAATATCTACTAAATCCCTCTAAGATATTAAACCGATGTACAAATCCACACGATTTCTAACTAACCTCCATACATACGAAAATTAATCCTTCGAAACCAGATCTTTGTGTTAGTAACGATCTGCACGTTCTAGTAAATTTTGTTATATGAATCCATATCTATTACTACAATAGGTTCGGTTAGAATTGAGTCTAACTGTTTATGGAATAAAACTATTGATACATTTTCCTTGACGCTTTGTAATTGTGATTTCACATAACTATTCTCTATCTTGTTGATTGTCCTTGAAATATTGGAGAGTCAGAATATGTATTTTCTTAATCTCCTCCAGTTGTCTACATTCTTACCTGGATTTCAGGTAAGTTGTTAGTTTCACTGCCACCACCACTACTACCACCTACATCTCCGCGCAGTCAGGTATTCTCTGAAAATCAGGGATTACTATGAAATAATTACTCTCATAGGCTCTTCAAAGTTCTGCATGTGTCCTTTAGCAGTAGCCGATCTTGACATAAACTATCCTATATGGAGAAAGGATTCAAAAATTACATATAGATATCTTTACTGACAGCGATATCCAAACATCTCAGCAATGATTTATTATCTGTCAATGAGTATATTTGGTGGTATATACCTCATAAGGTTTTTGATTATGCTTATCAATGTATTTCCATTCCCGATTTTCTAAAGAGACTTTTTCAAATTCAGATCGTACTTTGGGATGCAGTAACTCTAAAAATGCTCCTCCCATAGAAATCCTGTTAGAGGAGGGTAAGCGAGGTTATTTTGGATACAACGTTCATGACGTAACTAATAAGATCAATTTGAGTTTTTATCTTTGCCATACTGGATAACAATATTTTCTCCTTCAGCCATTCCTATCTTGATCTGCAGATCAGGATAATTGTGTCGGCGAAAAACAGGATTAATGTCATTTTTTAGGACTGCCCGCATTGATTTAGCACAGTTGTAGGCCCTGTCGCACACCAGATATTTATTAAATTCGGATGGGAAAAAGGATATTATGGCATCGCCGACATATTTTAAAACAAAGCCTCTGTAACTTTCGATAACCGAGGATAATTCATGCGAAAATGCTTTTATTATAGTAACAACCTGTTCTGTAGGTAAAGTCATGCTCATTTTGGTGGAGCCAACTATATCTGCATACATTATAACAAATTCCACTTTGGAAATAACATAAGGAAGCAAGAATCTTTGACCTCTATCAACTAAAGTATAGTATTGATATTTTTCACTTAATACGCTATCTAAGCGCCCCTGACGTAAATTACACAGTGTCTTAAAGTCTAAGATGCTGTCTTCTTCAAGATCTAGATCGTTATCACTGGAATTTTCTTTCTTATCCGAGGCATTCATGGGTTGTCAACTTTTTCTGTGGGTGTTACTATTGATTAATTATTGGTACTAATTTATATATTCCTAGTCTAATTTACCAATCTAATAATTCAAACAAATTTTTCTTCTAATTATGACTGCATTGACCTTTCTGACTATTTGAACTTAACACCGTGTTTAATTAATCTAGTGATATTACTTTGTCATAAATATGATAACCACATTGATGACTGCATGTCTATTATCCAACCTATGTAAGTATCCTCATGATTTCCATCGACTGGATACCCCTTAACAAAAATATGGTGAATAATTGATTCAGAATATTTATCAAATCTACACTTTTGAAAATGATATGAAGTTGCCCAAATCAAAATCAATACCAACTTGGAATATCTTTTCCGGTCTGTCGACGCCAACTTGATGCTATCAAAAAATAGTAGAATGAACTAGGAAATACTCGTATACTTGTTACAGGTAAACATATGGTACAAAATAGATAAGCAGTATCAATTTTATCTGCTGATTTCAGCACTCCGCTTCCATCCGGTTCACTACAAGTAATATCATATCTTACAAAAGATGGTGTTTGAAATTGGACGATATATCATTCACTCATTTTGTTCAGTATTCTACACAACGAATCAAACTCATAAAATATATTCGACCAATTCAAGATTCAAATATTCCCAATGCAGCTGCCCTCAAGATTTAGAACAAACTTGGACAAATTCGGAGTACAAAAAATCTATCAAGATGCTGTTCATCCAAGAGTAGCTTACCAAGGAGATCAAGGATGGACCGAAAGGTATTCTGCACATGGTTTTAGCAAGATTCCTGGTGTTACCATCTGGAGAAAAACGTTTCAATTTGATATAAGTGGCTTCCTGAACCAAGAGGTGACCATATATTTGAACGTATCAAAGTTAAATTCAGAGTATTACAAACATCGTCCGCTTATAGGTCCATGTACTAGTGGTTCAGGCTTATCCATCAAACTACGAGGAGGCCGTCATAGTGACCGTGGAAAGGATTCTGCAAGATGTTATGTCTTTCATTTTGAGTATGAGGGAAATAACAATTGTAAGAACTTTCAAAAGGAGGCGCCACATCCGGTTTATGCAAAGCACACCATACCCACAAACTTTGATGCACAAAATTGGGTGGGGTTAAACAGATGGGTAGGTTTTAAGACAGTAACAATAAATGAGAACGATGGGGTAATATGTGAAGCCTATATAGATTATGGAGGTATTATAGATGGTTTGCCAGCTAACTGCTGGCAAAAATGGTATTCAGTATTTGATACAGGCCAATTCGGTGACTCCCGAAAACCAGAAACTCTTTCTCCGTTTAGAATTGCAAACGGTAAAGTAACACAATTTCGATTAGATAACGCTGATAGAGATACCAAGTCACGATTTGCATCCCAAAGAGAAGTTCGAAAAACATGAATTTCTGCATCCATACCAAAGTCCAGAATAGTAGATAGTCAAAAAGTCATAAGTCAAATAATCTTTCACAAAGACCGATTTCAACAATCTTCTCTTTTCAGTATATTCATCATTTAAGTTTAATGAATAATGTTGACCATCGCCAAAATTCAAGATCGTTAAAGCTATAGCTTTTTTAACTAAGACGGTGAAAAATTTTGAAAAATATTTTTGAATATTTTAATTATGCAATTTCGCTAATATCAGTAATTCTATGAGAACAGCTATTACACCAAATAACATATGTGCCGGGTTTCATATCAAATAGATCATTCCTTGTTATAGATTTTTGATTTTTTTCCAGAAAATTTGTAACACTTATACCAAAACCTTTTTCTTTTTGACCGCATTTAGGGCACCCAATGGTTGTCATCCAACTTAACCAATTGACCGAGCCATCCTCACTCATAATATCAAAATTGAATTTCCAGAGTATATAAACAAATTTTGACCTAAGAAAAGATTTTTATCCTTATATCTCTGATGCGGATAGAAAATAGAATCTTTCACAAAGACCGATTTCAACAATCTTCTCTATTCTGTGGACCTTAAATTGAGCACTCCAAATTTAGATGGCCATCCCCAAAACTTTCCTCAGTTTCGATCTCAACACACTTGGAAATACAGACTAGTCAGATTATTTTTCACATTAATTTGATTGTCAAACTGGGTTGTCAACAGACTTTTCCTGAACCTCACTAGTAATAATAAGGTAAGAAGTGGTGAAAGTGTCCAATATCTAATACTACTCTCCGAATTGTAATTAGTAATCGAACCAGAATAAAAATTGGTAAATAGTATTGACTAAGATATCCTAGTATTTAATTTGAATCTCTAATGCTTATTGAATGAAACTCAAGTAACTGTCTAGTCTGTTCCCAACTAAGCAACTTGGATACCGCGTATCTCTAGATTTTTGTTGCCTCTTTTATGGACTGAGGGATGTTATCTACATCGCCTTCATACGTGATATTAGTCGGATTAAGCCCATGACTTTCTAACAACTGTGAACCATTTACCGAAAGTAAAAAGTTTACAAAAGATATTGCACCGTCTTCATTCTTTACAGTTTTTGGGATTGTAATCGAAAATTCGACTGGTTCACCGTGAATTATTTTTTGATCTGATTTCAAGGTGTAATTGGCAGTCTTATAAAAATCTGAATAAGTGGGATCACCTAAATTGATTTCGTTAGGTAAAGTAATGTAGGGAAGTCCCCTAGATATGGCCTCGTGCTTATATGCCATGATTGCATCTAATTGACCAGTTTCTAATACTGTTTTGAGAGTTTCCTCAGGAAAGATCTGTTTGGGATTTCTATCTTCTCCTAATATTCTCTCCTTAATTGATGGGTCATTATAATACTCATTTGCTAAGTTAGCAGTTAGAATTCCGTAATATCCCTTTGGATCTAATTCAGGATCTGTCCTTCCAAATCTAAAATCTTCTTGAGAGAGGATGTCATACCATGGGGTTTCACCATTTCTTGATTTCTCTAATTCATTAAAGTAAGGGCTGGTTGAAGAATAAGCAATCACAATTTCTGCGGACCCAAACTTCAATAACCAATCTACTATTGGAGGAGAAGTAGTGGTATTCATCAGTCTGACCACTGGGACATCTCCTGCGCTTACGAATATGTCAGGCGTCCTGAATCCATCTTTGATTAAATTGGAAACTTGAACTGACCCTTTACCTTCTCCCAGATATTTATATCCAGATTCTTTTTGGAATGCTGGTCCAATCACATCCTCAAAGATCCTTACCAAAGAGCCCGCATACATTACAAAGACCTTTCCTTCCTTAGCTATTGTAGTCCCATTCACACTTGAAAATTCACCTAGTATATATATTAAATAGAATCCAATTATGACAAAAAGCATGAAGAAAAAACAATATTGCCTGCTCTTGTATGTCATTTGATATTTTGACAAAATATTAAGTATCTATCAACTTCCAAACCACTTAAATATTCTGAACTAATAGATTGATATTAAAATCTTCTTTTGAAGTTACTATTTTATCAAACGGATGTTTCATATTTAGATTCCTACATGAGGATCTCCTATTTAAGACCGATTTCACCACTCCTTCTTGTCCCTCCGGACTAGCATCTCCGACTTATATTTCATTAACCAGAGTAATAAAAACCGAGTAACCGAACGACCTACTTATTTATAGTAACGCCACTAAACCATTGTGTCTAAAAATCGAAATACAGATCTATATGGTCTATTCTGCATTCAGAATATTCTCTTTTATACACGTCTATGATTATCTACTTTCTGAGCTTATGAATTTTATGGATTGTATAGGTTAGAATAATTTTAATTTTAAAAAAAGGGAAGAAGGTTTGATTAGATTTCACATTTTCTTTTTGATTTATACGTTAATTTTGAAGTGAAACCTCAATGGGAGTTGGATGTGATATTATGTCAAATACGGGTGATCTTTTTTGTGCAATGTCTACTAGTTCTTTTACTTTCTCCTCAGGTGCATCTGCCTTCACTTTAAAAGTAACTTTAATTTTTTCATACCCATTTCTTACTTTATCGGACATTCCAAGTAATCCTTGGATATCCAGGTCCCCAGATAAGGTAGATTCAACTTCTTCTATCTTTATACCTTGGGCAGCAGCATGGTATACTAATGTCATAGTAAGACAACCATTTAATGCTGCTAGTGCATATTCTACTGGATTAGCACCGTGATCTCTACCCAATAGTACAGGGGGTTCGTCTTTGTCAAATACAAAAGGCTGGTTCCTATTATGGGTTTGACATGCTCCATCAAAGTCGTTTATCACGGTTTGATTATGTCCTCCATTAATCCATTTACCCTTGGCACGGAAATTGAACTTTGAGATGTTGGGATTGTCATTAATCGCGTTCATCGCGCCGAATAGATTTGTAACGCTTACCCCATTTACTATTTTTTCATTTTCTATTTTGTTTGATTGACCTGTTTGAAGAATCGATATGTGAAAACATCTCCTATTGAGAATAATGGATTACAGGATAGTGAAGCGGTTGGAGAAGGTAATAAACCGTGGCTTTTGCCATCAACAGTAAAGATTGGTCTTTCAGGATGCAAGATACTCAAGCGATCAATCATCATAACTCTAGAGAACAAATTCGAATATGACCAAATAAAGGAATTATTGGATTCGATAATGTATCAAAAAAAATTGATGAATTGTTATGGCTTGGACACTGTAAACTGTAATTGGGATCTTAAAAAATTTCCTGTTACTCGAACTGACACCCAAATGAATGGGATACAACGTGATATACAAAAATACAATGAAACAGTGTGTCAATACAATGATTATTCTAAACGCCTTGGATTAGAATATGGTATCGATATTGTTAATGAAATGAAAAAAGGTTGTAACATAATATTTCGTCCCCCCTCAAATAGTTAGGTAGATATCCAATCGTCTAAGTATCATTATTTTCTTTACTTTTGTTGTTAATAAAATAGATTAATAATTAACGACCGAAATAGTAGTTATAGAAAACGATGACTTTTGATGTATTTACATGATCTTTTGCCAAAATATCTAGGTATTAGACTGCCGCGAAGAGTTTTTAAAGTAGCATCTGATCTATGGTCAATTTAATATTCTAGTTTTGGATAATTTTGTCGATCATTAAATAGTTTTATTTATATTCTGATCTAATGAATCGTAAAAATTCATTGTTCGCAGTATCTTTTGCTATACTGCTAGGTTCACTACTTGTTTTCGCTCCTGTATCGGGTATATACGCACAAACTCCAGGCAACGCAACGGATTTACAGACATCCAGTAATTCAATGGGCATGTCAATGAATCATGATATGTCCATGCGATCCCAGGAGACTAAAGAAAAAGAAAACAACTCGACCAGCTCTGTGTCTATTTTTCAGCCGATAATTAATGCATTCAAATCCCTGATTACAGTGGATATTAGTGACGCTATTACGACTGCTCAAGGAGCAGTAGGTGAAAATGCTACTACAATAGCTGCATTCTTACACCCCGACAAACATTACATAGTTTATACGGTGATCATACTTGACTCCAGTGGAACACCACACAAGGTTTTAGTCGATCCGGGTAACGGCAATGTATTGAAGGATGAAAAGACATCATTTATGCATTTGATGAAGCTAGCCCATGGTGGTAAAGGTGGCATGATGGGAGGACCTGAAATGGGCATGATGGGCCATGGTGGCATGATGGGAGGACCTGAAATGGGCATGATGGGCCATGGTGAAGCTAATTCTGGTAATCCATGGAACTAAATAATCCTGTCTTTATTTTCTATCCTTTTTTTTGTAACATATTGTTAAGTCTATAGTGAAATCTAGTGCAAACAGGTACAAATAGTAATAGATGATTAGTTCAAGATATTATTCTGTGATATTCTCTTGTGCAATTCAGAGAAAATCGTTTAATATTATCTAAAGTACGATAATAACTAACAAACAAACTAAGACAATGGTTGATGTATTGCTAGAAATGAGGGGTATTACAGTTTCTTCTTCAATAAGCATGGTCATCTGGTACGACACTTACCTCTCATTTCTGATCCTGTAAAAGCAGCTTTACTACTATCTATATCAAACCAGCGAAATTAATCAGACTTGCAAGAGTTCTGGAATAATAATAAATCAAGGGGAGATTTGGATTTAACATTATAAACAAAAATAAGTTCAATTTAAAAAGAGCTAGCAATATATTCAAATAGATTAACGATTTCCATAAAAAATACACTATTGGTATATTATTGATTGCAATTTACGTTGTTATTCTTTTTACTGTTCCTCCTCTTGTAATTGAAAAGAGTGTTACTCCCATAATTGCAGGTATCACTGTAATCATGTTGGCTGTCTATGTCATACTTGGACTTGATATACTCCATCGGACAGTTATTGTAATGTTTGGAGCAATTCTAGCAATAATACTGGCCATTATTCTGGGATCAATTTATGCTGAAGATAGCCTACATTTTGTCGTAGAATTCGTGGACTTTAACACGATAGGTCTTTTATTTGGTATGATGATTCTAGTTACCATACTTGGTGAAAAGGGGGGTATTTCATCAAGTTGGGATAAAATTGGGAAAAATAAGTAAAGGCAATGTCTGGATACTGATGGTATTATTATGTACCTTTACTGCTGTTGCCTCAATGTTTGTTGACAATGTTACAACTATATTTTTAATGATTCCAGTAACTCTCTCTATAGTACGAACTTTAGGACTACAACCTTTTCCATTCATAATGGCTCAAGTTTTAGCTTCAAATGTTGGAGGATCGGCAACCTTAATAGGCGATCCTCCAAATATCTTGATCGGATCTGCTGCGGGTATAGATTTTAATTCTTTTCTGATATATTTGGGACCAACAATTGCTGTGGTTTTTGTATTTATTTTATTGTTAATTAAACTATTTTTCAGAAATGACCTAAAAAGTGCCCAAAAATTAGGACAACAAAAAGATATCCAAGAGTTGATGGATAGGGATGAAAATATGATAGTGGTACACCATAAGGGATTGCTTTTAAAGTCCTTAATCGTTATAGTGGGTGTAGTTATCCTGTTTTCCTTACAAACCATAACACATTTGGAAGTATCAATAGTAGCCATAGGTGGAGCAGCAGTATTATTAATAATAAGCAGAGTTTCTTTAGAAAAATTTTGCATGAAGTTGATTGGCCTATTTGTTATTGTAGGAGTAGCAGAACATGCGGGACTAATAACCATACTTGCAAATATGGCTATTAATATAACCGGAGGTGATCCTTGGCTAACATTTTTTATGATAACATGGTTATCAGCTATCGCAGGTGCATTTATTGATAACATTCCCTTTACAACGACAATGATACCATTAGTTCATACTTTACATACAGATCCGACAATTGCTGCTGCTTTTGGTCCAGATAGTGGCTATCAGTTTAGTCCATTGTGGTGGGGTTTTCCATTAGGAGCAGATTTGGGTGGCAATGGATCTTTAATTGGATTTAGCGCAGGGGTAGTAGCTGCGGGACTAAGCCAAAAGTTTGGACATTACATATCCTTTACTAGGTGGATAAAAATAGGATTTCCGTTTATGCTTTTGACCCCGGTAGTAGGCAATATCGTCCTTTATGGTTTGCTTTTATTCGTCTACTAGAAGACACTTCGCTACAAAAGGACATCATCCTCTGACTTTACGCAAACAATATTGATATTTTTGGGAATTAAAGCTGAATTCTTGATGCTACTGATCTGAAGAGCTTGAAATAATATTAACATCAGGACTCTTCGCCTGCTTATGAAAAACTTTAATTATTGCGATAAAAAGTATATTTGGTGGGAAATATACGAATTTTATTATTAGTTGTAATTTTTGGTGTATTTCTCATTAATTTTTATCCAGAAACTGAAAATTCATCATTACTAGTATTTGGGATATCGGCATCAGATAATAATAATATTATTAACACTTCTGCACAGCCAGGAGCTAATCAGACGAATTCTCCATTAGACTTGCTTGTACAGGATTTTGCAGTTATTATGATAGTTGCCACAGTGATGCTGCTCATTTCTTTTAAGTTAAAGCAATCTGCGGTAATTGGATATATTATCGCAGGTATGGTTATTGGACCATACACACCCCCATTCTCATTGATTCATAATTTAGACACTCTAAATGCCTTTGCAGAACTAGGAATAATAATGCTGTTATTTGTAATTGGAATTGATTTTCCAATAAATAGATTGAGACAAGTAGGCCGTATTTCTGCAATAGTAGCAGTAGCAGAATCCATGGGAACACTTTTGATTACATTTGTTGTTGCCCAATTTCTTGGGCTTTCTTACTTTGATTCACTATTTATTGCACTTGCACTTTCTATCACTAGCACAGCAGTTACACTAAAGGTACTTGAAGAACTGAATATGATAAAAAACCAATCAACAACATTGTTGCTTGGTATATCTATAGTTGAAGATACTCTCGCAATTGCAATATTGGGAATACTTCAGTCCGTAGTAACACAGGAGGGTAATGCCTCATTTGTTAATCTCATACCCTCAATTTTGATTGTAGGTGCCTTCATAGGCGGTACATTATTCATTGGTTCTAGACTTGTCCCAAAATTAGTCGACAGAATAAGCAAAGTAAACGACTATGCATTGGTTTTGATATCCATTCTAGGCGTAGCTTTCTTTTTATCATTTCTAGCCAAATCCGTCGGATTGTCTGTTGCAACAGGTGCGTTCTTTGCCGGAGTTCTTATCGCTGAGGCAAGAAGCGCGTCAGTTGCTAGGGTAATTACTACTCCATTAAGAGATATGTTTGCTGCTTTGTTTTTTATTTCCATCGGGGCGCTAATGGATATATCACTTATTCCAGCCTTTATAGTCCCTGCCTTAATTCTCATTGCTGTTTCTTTATCCTCAAAGCTTGCAATAGTAAGTGGTGTACTATCCTTAGCCAAATATGGAAAAACTACTGCCCTCAGAACGGGGATAGGGATGTCTGCTGCTAGAGGAGAGTTGTCCTTAGTAGTGGCCAAGGTGGGACAAGATACGGGTGCTGTTTCAAATTCCGTCTTTCCTATATTGGGAGTAGTAACGATATTAACCACATTCATAACCCCGTATATGCTTAAACTTGGAAAAAGAATCAGTTTTAAATCAGATCCAGGTGAGAGTAGCACAACATCTCAAGTTTCTGACCAAGATAAAGATAAGGACAACAAAGATTCAACAAGTGAAAACAATAATTGATGGTTATAAATAATAATTCATGGGGATAATGATAAAAATGAAACTATGTCAGATCACCATATATCTTGAGCTGCTCTGTCGCCTACAATAGATAGTTCACGCAATAAAAATCTCCATCTACAAGTTTCAACCCATAGAAGATGACTGCTCAGAGTGATCAATGGATCATCAGGACTACAAATCAAGGTGAAATTAACGTTACTATTTAAACGATTGATGTAATGACTAATTAATTTTTGGATTTGGATAATACGTTTAGAATTATATAAGCAAGCAAGCAAGCAAGCTTTCAAATACTCTAAAAATTACTTTCATCTGATAAACCTAAACCGACAGAATCTGCAAGATAATCATGACATACCATTTGATAAAACAAATTTCGATACATCTCCGCAGCTAGAACAGCTTTATATTTTTGAAAAATTCTTATGGAAAATAGGATTACCTATTCGGCAGATGTATTGAAACCTGTAAAGCCAAGTAAGACAATCAAACTCTACCCATCTACCTACCAGGACGATCTATACGTTCCAATTTTCCTCAATTATTTTAAATAGAATTTTAAAAATAAAAGAACGCTTTTCAGATTATACTAAATTTATGTAGTTCTTAAAGAGAACGTATGTAGCTATTAGAAATAAAAAAGAGGACTTGTCTATTTACCTTTAATCATCATCCTGTCCTAAATCTCGCTCAAGCTGATCTTCTACATCACCTAATAAATTATCCGATGTGTCGATGTAGTTCAAAACACCAGTAAGATTATTATTTTGTAATTCGGTAATTGCTTGGTCCAATGATGCCTTTACTTGTTCAATGTCTTCTATGCTGACCTATGATGAAGTCGAGCTTGTTGAATTTTGTTGGGCTAAAATGGGCGAATTTGAATTCATGCTGGAGAAAAGTCCAACAAAAATTGCGACCAACCCAAAGGTGAATACCAAATTTTTTCGATTTATCATGGTGAATTATATATTTCCATCATATTAAAATATAGTTAATAAAGAAATTTTGGTTGAATATGAACTAACTACCACATTTCAGGTAGCAATAGTAGGGATGTACATTACATGATTCAATGGGAGAATTATCCTTAGTTGTAATCAAGGCTAGGCAAAGGTAGTTGGTGCAACTTTTAGTTCGGTTTTTCTCGTGTGGGTGTAGTAACTATCGTTATTAGATTCATAACGCGCCATATCTTTTAAAATTAGAGATGATTATCAAATTTGCTTGCGACCCTGACGACACAACGATAACATCATCAACCTCTACTAAATCGGACAAACAAGACGATGAATCCCCATCCAATCAGTGTAATACATGAATACTTGCTTGACGGCAACAACAATAATGATGCTTATCTGTCAATAAACTCAAGAATTTCTATAGATACGGTAGATAACAATTTCATTACATCCAAGCAAACAATGTAGTTTAGTAACAGCTTTCAATGCGATTTTGTCGTTGTAAATTACATACCCTTTAAAAATGAGGGTAATATATGATTATTGGGAATATCCCGAATGTCTGATATTAATTCCGAATTGGACACCCTTGATACTGGTACCATGGAATTTATGAGATGGCTAGTAAACAAGGATACCAATTCTGGGAGTACTATAATAATAGTCAAAGACTATCTCGATAATAAATATGTCATTTTATTTGACAAAAGTATCTCAAAGGATGTTATTGTTGGTTACAGGGAGGGTATGCCGTGGTGCGTGACCTGTAATACTGATGATTGTGGTCATGTAGGATTTGCCATTTGTTTGAAGCAGAATTATGATCGAGATGGCCAAGTGATTTTTTAAAATTTCGTTTAATTAGACCAGTTTAGAATGTGATGTAGGGTTATGTCGATGATATATCGCGTACGCACACACAGAGAGAGCAATGAAAATTTCAACGATCTTTGTACAACGTTTAAAAAAATGATTTCGAACTATATACTTGATGAGTAGCAACAGCAGCGCATAAAAAGAAAAATAAAAAATAGTAAAAGGATTACTACTCCTTCAATATTACCTCATGAATATTTGATAAAGAACTTGTACCATCATCAACAACAAATAAAATATAGACATAGTAAAAGACAACATAAAAATCATGACTCTTCCCAGTAACGAAACTTGAGCGAGATGTTGATTGTTAATAGTATTGTGTGCGATTGAGTAAAGTTTTGATCTGATGAATTATTCTCGCATGACTAGTAAGTAAATATAAAGATATTATCAAAATAGTAAATAAATTTATTATCATTTGTAGAAATTCTCATCTTATGAACGAAGAAATCTCTAAAATAATGGTCTGTATAGATGGATCGGAGGCTTCGATCAAAACTGCAAGAAAGGCTCTAGAGATTGCAAAAAAACACAAAGCAGAAGTTATCGCAATATATATTTCATTTATTCCACATTATTTAAGGCGCCTACCCCAATACGACTGGGAGGGACTACGTGAGTATGATGTTGAGCAGATGAAAATTTGGTTAGATGATATTGTGAAGCAGGCCAAAAACTATGATATCCAATTCAAAACGCTGGTGAAAGAGACTACCTCTTCAGTTGTCAAAGAAATAATCAAAAGTGCCGAGGAAGAAAAAATAGGCTTGATCGTTGTCGGTAGCACGGGCAAGTCAAAGCTCGATAGAATGTTGGTTGGGAGTGTGGCTCAGGGTGTGGTGACAAACGCAAAATGTTCTGTTCTACTAGTAAGATAATTTTTAGCATATTAAAATTAAGTTAATGGTATATAATTATTAGAGTAGAGTTGCGATTCAATTGCTATGAAGACTTCCACAAGATCACGATAATAGTTCGCAAATTTGTCTGATTAATATCTGTAACAAAGATTGTTGCCAATAATAAGTAAAAACATTTTGAGCTATATATCTATTAATAGCACGTAACCGTTCAAGTTCAAACTATAAGTCAATTCTCACTACTTATCCAAAGAGAATTAATCTAAACTACATAGAACTTGACCGTAACATAAACAGATCCAATAAAAGGTATTACGAACTATGAATTTTTTTGTTTTATCAATTATGAAAAATTAGGTATTCCTCTGGTTCTGTACTCAAATGTTTCATATCATTATCAAGCTTATTCATTCTAATTGTAGTTTCAAATACCTTTCTTATCTATTTTATTCAAGGTTGATATTCTAAAAAGATATTTTTCAAAAGAATGATACATTATTAATTATCTGGCAGTTCTAACAACCGATAAGAAAAATAGACCTAGTATAGCCAGAGTAATTGATGTATTCAACAAATCCTGCATCGGATATGTGACTGAATAGTATCGCTCTATTATTAGTTCCAAAAAGACCTGGAATGTAAACAATGCGAATGCCGTCGCTGCATATAGGACATTCTTTAAGCCAGTTTTCTGGTAGGTCGAGATAGATAGTAACAATAGTACAATTGAGAAAATCCCTATTAACAAACTCTCCAAATTTTCAACAATGCCCATGAATTCCAGTTGGAGCGGAATAATAATGAAATTTGAATAGAATAATGTAGAAACTAAGGTTGATAATGTTAAAATTTCTAACATTTAATTCCTTTCCTTATTTTCAGCATCAAAGGATAGAGATAAATAGATTTCTGCTAGTTTGTCACTCCATTTATTCCATAGGCTTGGATAATAAGATTTTAGCAACTTGGTCAATAATAAAGGATCGATATCCGAATTCAACGTATAACGTTTATATCTTCCATCTTTAATTTCTGTAATTATATTTGCTGTAGTCAACCGATTTAGATTCCAACTCACAGTAGGGGAAGTTATCCTTAATTCCTGCGCTATGTTTGTTTGAGTGGGCTGGCCTTGCTGTACTATATACAAGATTATGTTCCTGGGTGTATCTTGGTTAAAATATTTTAAAATATCTTTTTCGTTCTCTCCAAAAATTCCAGTTACAAAAAAACGCTTGTGTAAACCGTTCCTAGAGGATGTAATTTTTCCTTCTTTTTCTAATTTACGAAGATAGTATTGAATAGTACCCATAGAAAAACCAAGATCATTCTTAATTCTGCGTAGATGTAACCCGGGGTTATCTCTTATATAATTGAGTATTTTCGATTCATTAATGTTGTCCTTAGATCCCTGTCCTCGCATTTATCAACCGCATCAATAAGATCGTAAGATCCATTTTCTTTAATAAACGATGTCAAAAATTTTAATGGAAGAACAAGTCAGTTAAACGAACCAGGAGAGTATAATGTAATATTTTTAATTTCAATAGGTTGAAATTTCTATGAATCAGTCGACGTACATGTATTAACCCAATTTAATGACATTCTACTAATCAATTGTATTTGAAATAACACCAAATAAAGAATAATTGATTACTAAACCATTGACTTGAGACTTGTGTATATCCCTTATTTTGTGTCCTGTCCACATATATGCATATTTTAGGTCATTAAATTAGTACAAATGTCTAAATCAATTTAGTTATCTCATAGAGTAATAACGAAAATATTTAGACATTTGTATCAATTTTCTTTTAAACAAGTAATGTTGAAGAGTATTGAAGATCATGACGAAAAGTCTAAAGTATGAACAATTTCATCATGAAAATATCGATTTTAATAATTATGTCAATGTACAAATTCTTCAGTCCACCTATGCGAATTATTATTTGACAAAGAATAATTGGATAACGATCTTAAGTTGTACTTCATTCTTGTACAGACAGAATAGCCCTGTCTAGATCTCTGGATGTAACCAAATAACCACTTACTTTGATTACCTACTTGTATTCCAGAAGATACACAATAGTTCGTCATTCTGTGGAAACAAGAATTCCCAATTATCTTCACATCCCTCGCATTTTGATTTATTCAAAAACATGACCTTGAGAATTAATACTTTACTTTTGCCCTGCTTGATATGGTTTGGAACAGTTCTTCTATTAACATGTGCATATGTATTCGAAGCATTCATCTCAAATTGTTTCAAAGAAAGAAGGTGTATTAAATAAATGGATAAAAGTTTAGAAAGTGCTGAAACTTCTCCTGTATACCTAAGAACATGTATTGTTGAACCTATATTGATAACGTGTCTTAAAGAGAGATCTTTTTACGACATTTATAATAGTATTCAAGACATTGAAGCTATTTCAGAGAGGATTTTAAGAAAATATCTATATCACTTGATAAACGAAGGGTTTCTGAAGTACCATGCAGAGAGAAAAGTTTTTGTTACAAGTCCATGGGGTGCAGATCTCTTAGTCCTTATCTATAATCAAATACAGCAAAATCAAACATGCTACTTGGACCTTAAGATAAAAGTAGGATAAATCCGATAGATCGACCTATAAGCGTCTGTCAATGTAAAAGATTAAATATTAAAGCATTGACTATGATATGACTTGTTAATTTGATTAATATTTGTT
This sequence comes from Candidatus Nitrosocosmicus sp., assembly GCA_013114705.1. Taxonomy (GTDB): domain Archaea; phylum Thermoproteota; class Nitrososphaeria; order Nitrososphaerales; family Nitrososphaeraceae; genus Nitrosocosmicus. The sequence continues at coordinate 22,909 of QCWC01000005.1, forward strand.
TATCCAAGACCCTTGTAAATTAATCTCTTTTCATCAATTGATAATAATTCCATTCTGGTTTGATTTTTCTACTAACACAATCAACATTGTATTTTAATCGAATAGGACGTCTAAATAAAAAAATTGGGGATCAGGATTTGCTTTCATGATATCCTACTCTCCAATATATCACTGCATTACATGAGATGATCCTCTTCCCGCTTATTCCGTAATTCAAAATTTAGACGACTTACATTAAATTTGATAATTGTATCACAAAGAATAATAAAAGGAAAATTTTACTGTTCGATACTACTCAATAATATTAACATATAATTTTGAAGTATCTAATATATATTGAAAAATTAAAGTTAAATTTACAGGTATGAATACAAGTAAAACAATACTAGTATCAACAGCAGTTGTTCTAGCACTCGCATTGGTTCTGGCTCCACTTGCGATCTCAGAAGACGCTTTAGCAAAAAAGAGTAACAAGGCAAAACAAATAATTAGTCAGTCTCAAAAATCAAAACAAAATAGCCAAGTGATCTCTGGAGGCAGCTCATTCCTTTCTGGTAATAACTTTAATTTCCAAGGCCAATTTAACACTGGTAATAACGCCCTAGCTCAATCAAACGACTAACCTTAGGGTCATTCATTCTTTATTTTTTTTATATTTCAGCATTCGTAGTCCGACTTTATAATTGGTTGAATTATTCGTCATATTATTCATCAACATCATTTAAAATCACATGAAAGACTCTATTTGAAGACAATAATCATCACTGGAGACTCTAACTCCATTTATCATGTCATAAGCTAACATGAATTCATACGATTCGATTTGGATAAACTATAAATTCAATAGTTCCTTTTCTTTTAATCCGTGCTGATTATTAGACAGTAGTATCAAGCAATAATTGTAAGGACGTTCTAAGATTTATTACAGTTCGGATAGGCCAAACAATGTACTACAAGAGTATCAGAAGGTGGGGGACCGGTTTTCAAATCAAAAATTATTATCTTGTCGGTCCATCCTTCTTTGCGTTATTAGATACTTGTACCAAAAGAAATAATATTTATCCCATGAATGTTGTATTACAAAAAACTGTGTACAATAGATTCAGTACTATGCAATGTATTCTATAATGGATCGGCTAATAGTCGAATTCCTCAATGTTATATGTAGCCGATACGTACTTTATTTTGATAACTGTACCACAAAAATTAATTACTTGATAATAGTAATTATAAAGTTGTACACCTGTCAACCTACACGTGTACAATGAGACTCTCAAAATTCAATGTGGGGCGGATCGACTTACCAACCATAGTCAAAAGGTAATCCCAGTAATTGATTCGCTCTACATCATAACAAATTTCTTATTGATCAATTGGCTTATTGGTGTCATATAAGCTTGATTTTGTATCGGCTTTCTTATCTTTTCTTAATTTTTTAAAAATATTGGTTATCCATTTGGCTAAATTCATTCCTTTTGATCAAATTCAATAGTGCATGATGCTATTTAAAGTATCAATATTCGTAAATTATGAAATGAATATTAGGCATTGGTCATAAAAGAAAAAGGGAGATAATAATGGTCAATATCATAATACTTCAAACATGTTACAAAACCGAACGAATGTATTACGGAAACTACTTATTGAATCGGTCAATAATGCTCAAAAGTACCTGACCTGATTGAATCGTGATTAGCAATTTTACATCCGTCCAATCCATATTTTGATACTTGTATCACAAACTATATTGTTTAGTAATTATTCTTAGTATAATGTAGGCCTACCAGCGTACGATGAATTTATTCAGAAATTAATGCGAGATGGATAGATTAATGGATTGATTGTACGATTGTTAGTTAGAAAATCCAACAACTAACTTTCAAAGTACTGTCAGCCTGTTTATCTATTCATTTCGCATTTTGTTGTATTCTTTGTCTTAGATACATTTCCCTGGATTTACAGACACGTTAACATTTCAATTATCTGTCTCTATAGTCATTACCAAAATCGTAGAGGAAGCAACAATATTGTATTACAGGACGACTCGACAAGTAATTCAAGAAATCTAGTTTGTCAATACATCCTGTATTTTGGCACTTGTACCACAAAAAATAATTATTAGATTTCAGTAAAGATCATGTTGTATACCTGTTAACCTACACGTATGCAATGATAAGCTCAAGAGTCAATGCAGAGTGGATCTCGTTACTGTAGTCAAGGGTCTTAAGCCACAAATGATTCTCTGCATTTTGATATTTTTATCACAAGTGACGGTTTGTATACTGGATCGCTATACAATATATCCATACACAAACGAGATTGTTAATGCCTAGACTTTTTTACTATCATGAATTAGGCTAAATGTTGGGATGTATGAACCCATTTTAATTCCAGCATCGGTAATGCCATTGACTCTGGGGTGTTTTACCCTATAGTACGCCCCAGTCATTCTTGCAACTACGTTCAAAATCACGGGAAAATTTTACCATATCTCAGTGATAGGGACTCTGACTAAAATAAATTGGTATTCTACGTTACTTAGAATTTCGATTTACTAGATAATTGTTCAATTTTCATCACTTTTCTTGGTCCAAAGTTTTATTTGATATCAAACTTGATGTAGTTAGCGCATCTCTTATTGATGGTAAATGTTGTGTACTTTCATCAGAAGGTTGATTTGTTTCCCTTATTGTACCATTAACAACCTTTTCTTGGTCCAAAGTTTTATTTGATATCAAACTTGATGTAGTTAGCGCATCTCCTATGGAATGTGAGGGTTGGGTAACATTAAACAAAGAATCTTCTATTTCCGTAGACATATTTTTTAATGCATAATCAAATCTGTTACTTGTTGCATTGGCATTTATTAATTGAGTTAGAAATGCTAAAAAAAAT
>QCWC01000177.1 GCA_013114705.1 Candidatus Nitrosocosmicus sp.
TCAATCTAAAAATGATACTCGAAGATTACGAATTTATCAAAGTAGGTAGGTAAAATGATACAGTTAATTAGATAATCAGGTCCAGAGAATATCGTATTAGCATACATAGTTCTTCAGTCAATATTAATTAGATAAATAAACCACCAATTACACTAACAATTTTTAGGTACCTATAAGTTATTATCAAAAGTAAAGTTAAAGATAATAACTTCCCCATACTCGCAAAACAAGATATTACTCAAAGTTAAATAGAAATCATCCGAAATACCTTTTTGATGGGAAACAATTTAAAAATTAATGGGAATTGAGATCGTTGAGTATTACGGGGATGGACAACGTCAAAGAAAAGTTATGGAAGATAAGAAAAATACATCTATACATTATGTTCAACTTGGAACGTATAGCCCAGGACATCACGACCTTACTTGGGAGTTGGATTTCATTGATGAGAAAATAAAAGTCACCCTGAAACTTTATAGTACATCTTTACAAACAAAAATTCTAGATAGAAATAATGCATCTGCAGTTTTTAAGAGCGCTTGGGGTTATGGTCAATTAGACGTTAAATTACGAGCATCATTTGATAATAAAGAACTTGTAATAAACGGAAGTATCTACCAAGGCAAAGGCTTTGGCCCTGAAAAACACATCAAGTATGATAATGTGATCGTAATGAGTTGGTAAAATCTACTTATTTTGGCATAGCATACTCTTTAGAAGAACTTGAATTTACTTGATATTAATAGATTAAGTGGAACCCTCATCTATAACCAAAGGTTCGAATCCTCCCGGTTTTCAAAACATACCAGTCGTGTCTTTATCTACCAAAGTATAAACCCGTGAATGCAAGAAGCGGGTTCAAACCCATTCCATCCAATAGACCCAATAGTTTACTTGATGACTTCACGATTATACGGTATGGATTCGAGTCCCACCTCAAATGATCTGTCTTTGTATTTTTTAATAACCAAGTTCTTACTCTTTTGAGAAAAAAGATATTATAAAATATAACAGAATCATATTCATCAACTCTAATATTTAATAGTCATCTTATTGTATGTACTTCAAATATTGTCTATGTGAAGGAACGAGTTGAATCTGGTGAGATCAGATTCTACATGTTACCATAGTAGATCAATATTTGTTATTCATTCAAACCTTTTTTCTGTATATCAATGCAATCACTGACGACCCACAAAATTTTTAGATTAGTATTTTTCTTTTAGGTAGTTGTATTGCTATCTCTTATTCTTCCTTGTTGGAAGCATCTGTTTTCAATTCAAATGCCTGTGCTATTAACTAAAAATTCAAAGAAATTCGATAAGATTATTTAGGAATATGAAAATAAATGAAAAAGAAAATTTGTAACATACACAGAGAGAGAGATCAGTTGTTATATGGATTAGATCTTCATAAGAAACAGTCATGGATTTTGAGTTCTCACCTAAATGGTTGGCATTACTATTTGTCGTTGCAGGTGTAGTAGTTGTTTTTATGTTAATGGGAGGTTCATTGACCCAACTTTTTAGTTCTGGTGTACAAGAAAGCGTCTTCGTTCAACTTAAAGAAGGAAATACCTGTGTTGTAGAAGCATCTGATGGAATACCACGTACTATAAACAATTGTCCCTATCAAAAGGGAGACAATATAACCATAAACTATAAGCAAGGACTCCCTACGCTAGAAGGTCACAGAGCACAATAAATGTGATATAATATATGGGCTAGCTCAATATATTGAATACGATATAAAACAATCACCAAAGATTGAAGCAATTCACGTTTAACTTTCAAAAAAACAAACTTGTGAATGCAAGAAACGGGTTCGAATCCCCTTCCCTGTACCTTTGTTTATCCCGCCGAAATCACAAGAATAGATAGGCTCACTATCTTTTGAAATTCATGATGCACTGGCTGATTTTGAACTTGCGTAAAATAATAATCTTATCCATTACTATTAAGTTAGCGATTGAAAGCCTTGCAAATGATACTATAGGATCTAAATTTGATATACTCTGGATATAGAAAAGGAATAATACATTTTAATTTTATCAATTACCTTGACTTCGATTTAAGCAAGCCGGATATACAGAAGATATTTTATGTGCAAACCATGAAATGACTTTGGAAATTCTTCATCATAAGACCTCGTTACCACAGTGAACTTGCCTAATAATTCAACATACCAACTTCACACATAATATCCATTTTAAACAATATTAGCCAATAATTTGAAAATGATGTTATCTTCTGTTATGAAGATAGCAGAGAAATTTTTGTTCTAAATCTTATTAATAAGATCAAAACAAACATAGTATGAATATCCCTCAGATTGCAACTTTTGTATTAATTATCAGTATTTTTTCATCAAGTATTGTAAGCAGCCTATTTTTTATATCGAGTTTGAAACCTAGCGTAGTTTATGCAACAACATCTCTAGACCAATCTATTCGACAAAGCCAGGAGGAATTGCAGTCCGCAATTAATAGAGAAGTTCAGCAAACGTTTACAGAGACTATTAATAATACAAGTAATATCAATCTGGATGTAACTAATCAAACAAATGTTGGTCAAATCCAAAAAAATACTTCTCTGCATAGCGGCGCAATAATAACAGATAACAACTTGACATCTCAAAAGATAAAAGTCGGAGATATAGATATAGCATACAAGGTATTTGGAAAAGGAGACCCTCTCTTAATGATTCCAGGTTTTTCAATGACTAAAGAAATGTGGGGACCGATACTAAATGAATTGTCAGAGAATCACACTGTTATTACATTAGATAACAGGGGAATTGGGGAAACAACCGCTGGTAACAGGGCTTTTTCAATGGATCAATTCGTTAATGATACGGCTGGATTTATTGAAGCATTGGAGATTGAAAAACCAGTAGATGTATTAGGTCTTTCTCTTGGGGGAATGATTGCACAGGAACTTACATTGTCCCATCCAGAAGAGGTAAACCATCTTATTGTGATTGCCTCATCCTGTGGAGGAAGAGAATCTTTACCACCACAACTATCACCAGGTGATTTACAAAGTATGCAAACTGGAACGGCAAATAAGTCACTATTTTTGCATGCTTTATTTCCTGATAAGTGGATACGAGAAAATAGTGATGAGATAAACAGAACATTTATCCTTCCTCAGGTGTCCCAAGAAAATCTTTTAAAATATGGCGAGGCATTGGGCAAATGGAAAGGCTCCTGTAATAGCATATCAACTATCGATAAACCCGTGTTGGTTATGACTGGAACCGAAGATATTACATCTCCACCTATTAATTCATTAAGAATAGCAGAAAAAGTACCAGGTGCATGGTTAATCCAAATACATGATGGAGGTCACGGTGTGATGCAGCAGTATCCTGAGACTGTAAATGAAATAATAGAGTTCTTTCTTTCAGTTACATAAATATTTGAGCTGATGAATAAAAAGAAGTCGTGTATCGACACAGAGAGAGAGAGAGAGGAATCTAATCCCCTATCCACTTTTAAAAAATTCTTAAAAGATGATTCTTGCTTGCTATAAATCGAGTCGTTATTAAAAAAAGCATATGTAAAAGTAGTAACATTATTTCCTTGTCAACATAAAATGAAAAAACCAGATAAAATAAACAATTGGAATATTTGGGATCGGTGCCGTATTAGTAGTGACCATAATTTCAGCTTACAGTTCCCTCCTTACTCAAGCCATCAACCAAGCTCAAGCACAGACCCTAAATACAACTGAACAAAAGCGTATGTAACTGACATTACTGTGCATTTTAAAACGGCTTGTGTATCTATCATTGTATTTACATATTGTTGGTAGAGTGTAAACACTAGATCAAAGAATTAATGGTATAAATCAAACATTCATTTCTTCCTTAAATTGGAGTACTATTAGAATCCTATTCTAGTAATACGAATTGGATTTCGTATTATCTCCAAATTTTCCTGTAGCTTCACTTACTTTTATTCGATATACTACAATTTCAAAAATTTCATTGTTCTTACTATGTAAAAACGGCGATAAATAGGAGTGTAGAAACGCGGAATTTTCTAAACCTAAATTATCATGATCAGTGGTTTCAGACCAAAGGGATTTTTTATCCAAACTAGTCCTGATGGATTTCATCAGAATCTCCAATCCCTTATTAGCGTCATCTCCTTTTAGTTCCTCAAAGGTTCCATAAAGAATCACACTTTTCCAATTGCTCATATCTTTCATCCAATCAACTTCAAAACATACATTCGGGTTTTTTCGCATCATTTGAATTTTTAATCCGTCCTTTGTATGTCCGTAAATATATCCATTATCATAAGCGTAAGTGACAGGAACTACAAATACCCTGTTATCATCAAAGCAGCCTATTCTTCCTATTAATTCTGATTTTAAAAAATCATCGATTTGATCTTTATCCAAATCCCCCCACATAACTAGAGTATTATATATTATTGATTAAAAAGTTACAGTCAGATTTAGTAGTAGTTCTGAAAGAGCTTTGAATCGAGAGAGCGAGAGAGCAACAGAAACAATATTGATTTGAACACTCAAAACAAGTTATCTCTGTATGTAATCAAAGGAAATATGAAATTTGTAATACCGATGTGTGCTAGTGAACTTTTGTATACACTCTCTCTCTTTTATCCTCTCCAATATGCTGTTTTATTTATTGCGAATTAGTAACAAAAAGTTCGATAATATTTCATATTTCACAACATTAACTAGTGAAAACGTCCTGATAAATATATAAAATTTTATTAATCACCGGGAAATTGGGCACAAGTTTTATAGTTATATTCAAATCATTTCGTTGGCTTATCCAATGGTCATTTTTAACGGTTTACGGATTAGTCTATT
>QCWC01000178.1 GCA_013114705.1 Candidatus Nitrosocosmicus sp.
TGATTGTTGTAAATCAAATCCCCAACTTCGAACGCAACAGTCTTAAGTTCATTCAGAATCTTGATATCTGTTGAATCAAAGGTCTCTGGAGAAGGAACTATTCCTCTAAATTGCTTCATAGTGAAAGTAAGAGTTCTATTAACAAAGTTTCCAATGTTTGATATTAATTCATTATTGATTTTTTCGTAAAACGTATCCCAGTCAAAATTTATGTCAGACTGTGAAAAAGGTATAATTGATGATAAATAAAATCGCAGATAATCTGGATCAAAATCCCTTGTAAATCCTTTTAAGCTTATTGACCAATTCTTACTTTTTGATAATTTTCTATTTTGAAATAATAGATGTCCTCTAGTTATTATCTTATCAGGAAGTTTATATTCAGAGTTTATTCCCAATCTTATAGCTGGCAAGAACAGATAATGATGATAAATAATATCCTTACCTATAAAATGAATTATCTCTGATTTATTCCAAAAATCTTTTCCGTTTTCCTTAAGTACAGTTTTTGAAAACTCATTAAATGAAGAAATATAACACAAATGGTTATCAAACCAGCCATAAAATACCTTATTACGAAATTCATCACCTGAATTTATTCCAGGGATTGGTACACCCCAGGAGAGATCCCTCGTAATGTCCCAATCCTGAAGTCCGGTTTTTATCCAGTTCAAAACATAATTAACTAAATCTGTCTGTAAATTCTTATTATCTTTTAGCCAGTTTTCCAATTTTTCCTCAAATTCTGATAGTTTAAAAAAATAATGTAGGCTCTCTTTTTTTATCGGTGATGTTCCACATAGTATACACCTGGGATTCAAAATTTTCTCAGGAACCCTACCGCAGGATTCACAAAGGTCTGAGTATTGGTCCGGCGCATCACAAAAAGGACAAGTGCCTACAACATATCTGTCAGGTAGATATTTCTTATCAAGTGGACAGTAATACTGTACTACTGTTTCTTCCTTTATGTAATTATTATCATATAATTTTAGAAAAACCTGTTGAACAAATTCTATATTTTCTCGAGAACTTGTTTTAGAGAAAAAATCAAAATCTATTCCAACGGAATTGAAATCCTCCTGGTCTTTTACATTCCATGCACGAACATACTCCGCAGGTGATTTTCCCTCTTTTTCAGCCTTTATTAGAATTGGAGTTCCGTAATCATCTGTGGCACATATGTGATAAGCTTTTGCGCCCGTCATTTTTAAAAATCTAGTGAAAATGTCCGCTGGGAGATATGTGGAAGCAATATGACCTAAGTGTATTTCCCCATTAGCATATGGCAGAGCCGATGTGATGATCATGTTTCTCTCAGGATCAATTTTACGATAGCCGATAGATTTGTCATCAACACCTTCACTAACCTTGTGGTCTTTGGATCCGTTTTCGTAATTAGTTCTATCATGATTAGGATCATTATCGCTTGCACCGGAAATCATAGACATTTCTAACAGGATGTGATACGAGCTAGGGTTGATTTAATTTAACCGTTTTGCTCGACTTCAATTCGTAAACATTTATAATTTTTAACATATGATCCTGTATATAGTTAAATGACTTGGATCAAAGTAGCCAGCACAAATGACATTAAAGAAGGTAATGGAAAGGAATTAAATATCAATGGTCAGCGTATAGCATTGTTTTTATCCAATAAAAAGTACTATGCGATTGAGGCTCTTTGTAGGCATCAAGACGGATCGTTAGCACCTGGAAAGATTCAAGGCGAAGTTGTTGAGTGCCCTTTGCATTTTTGGCACTATAATATTCGTACAGGCGAATTACTCGATTATATGGAAGGCGTAAAATTAAATACATATCCTGTTGAAATTCGTAAAGATGAAATTTATCTGGAAATATAACTAACTAGGTTCAAGAATTTCTGAAGAATGAAGTTATATAATACTCTTACAAGTAAAACTGAGGAAATTGATTTATCAGAAAAGAAGATTAATATTTACTTATGTGGGGTAACAGTTTATGATGAGTGTCATATTGGACACGCTAGAACAATAATTGTTTTTGATGTTTTAAGACGATTTTTGGAATCAAAAAATATAGAGGTCAACTTTATACAAAACTTTACAGACATTGATGATAAGATAATTACAAGGGCCATTGAAGAGAAAATGTCGCCTGAGAATATTTCGACAAAATATATTGAAAGCTACTTTAGAGACTTTACTGCCCTAAATGTAAGAAGTGCAACCAAGTATCCACTGGTGACTGAAAATATAGATGAAATAATCAATTTCATTACGGGGTTAATGGCCAAGAACAAGGCATATTTAGGATTAAATGGTGTCTACTATCGTGTTAGCGCTTTCCCAGAATATGGGAAATTGTCAAAAAAAAATATTGATCAGATGAATTCTGGCGCTAGGATAGAAATAGATGAGACAAAAGCTGACCCGAAAGACTTTGCCTTATGGAAATTTAGCTCCCAAAATCCCACATGGCCTAGCCCTTGGGGCAAAGGCCGACCTGGTTGGCACATAGAGTGTTCGGCCATGGCACTAAAGTACTTAGATTCAAAAATAGACATTCATGGCGGCGGTCAAGATCTAATATTCCCACACCACGAAAATGAAATAGCCCAATCTGAGGGGTTATTGGAAAAAGAATTTGCCAAATTATGGATGCACATAGGAATGGTAACCATTAAATCAGAAAAAATGTCGAAATCTTTAGGTAATACCATAAAGATCTCTGAACTAATAAGAACAACTGGACCTAACGTTATTAGACTTTTTTGCTTGTCCTCTCATTATTCGAAACCGCTAGACTACACCGAAAGCATTATCCTTGAATTAAAAAATAAATGGAGACAAGTAGCAAATGCCTATCATGAGTTAGAATATAGAACCAAAAATAAAATTGCAGTTGAGAATCAGGGTGCAAATCCTTCTGAATTTAATAGGGAATTGACTCAGTATTTTGAGGATTTCGAAAAAGAATTAGAAAATGATTTGAATTTATCTATGGCAATGACACTTTTCTTCAAGTTCATAAACAAACTTAACCAAATCTTGTCAGCAAATAATAACTTATCGATGATGTTTTTAAATCACTGCTCTATCACTTTAGAAAGATTTCTTCGCATAATTGGTTTGGAAATGAAGACTATGGATGAAAATGTGAGATTAGAGATCGAGAAAGAGATTAAGAAAAGAAATCAACTTCGAAAAGATAAAAAGTACGACGAGGCCGACAAAGTTAGATCTTACCTTGAACTAAAATATAATATCGATCTTATAGACCACAAGAATTATACATTCTGGAAAAAAAAGACTATTGATGATATTTGATATAAATATTCCCTGAGAATAGGTCATTATTTACAGGGCTTGGTAATCACTTTTATTTTGGGTTGGGGAGTCTAAAGTATGAAAAAGGCCGAGAAAAGAAAGTTGGGCTTTCTAATCGGGATCTCCACGATTGCTATAATATTATTAATCTTTGTAAATATCAAATCGGTTCAAACTGCCCAGGATGAATATGCTAATTATTTCGCCTCAGTTACCCTGGAATCTGTGAATTTAACAAGAGCATATCAAAATGAAATTGGACTATGGCAATTGGGCGAAATCTCTAACAAGACTATGGCTGAAATAACTGACATGTATCTGAGAAATTTTACCACTCAACTGAATGAATTTAATGGGACCACTGCTCCAGATGTTTTTTCAGAAACCAAAAAGAATCTGGTGGAATCTTTCACGAATGAAATCCTTAGCTATGAGTTTTTTCGTGATTATTTGCTCACTGATAATGTTACCAAGAATGATCTATCAACTGACCATCTCTCTAAAGCTTTGGAAAGTGAAGCTCTTGCGTTTAAGGCTTATGAGAAAGTAGTAAATAATACAAACTCCTCGTAGTATTTTCTGGTCAATCCACTTTAAGTTTAAGGATTTTATTTTGAGAAAATAGTTCCTGCAGGAACTATTGAATCTGGTGGAATCTTTCGACCCGGCAATATTATCACCGAAGCACCTATTGAACAGTTATTAGATACAACTGCACCAAAATGGTTACGTCCTGTATCGATTAAATCCCCATTAATGCGGTACTGCACATTTTTCCTAGTTAATAGTACGTTCGCTGTCCCAGAATATCCCCCAAACCACACGTTCTTGCCAATCATGCTGTCAAGAATCACATTATGGTGTGAGATCTTAGCATTACCTGCAAAATACGTTTTTCCTATTTCACAATTAAAACCAATATTAGTGTTATAATCAAGCATACTATTACGTATTAAAGACCCCATTCCAATAAAACTTCCATTACCTATATATGTTGGACCTTTAATTTTCGCAAAGTCATCTATAACTACATTATCTTCTATTATGCATGGACCTTCTATAATTGCAGTCTTTGCTATTGTTGCCTTGTTAGAGATAATAGAGTATGTAACTTCATTTTTTAACAATTCCTGGATGATCTCTAGAAATTCCCAAGGATATTGAAATTTGTAATATTCTAAACTCCTCCTGTTAGATCTTTTTCCAATTATGGTATTGCAAGGTAGAAACAATAAATTCTTATTTGAGACGAGCGAATTCTGTTGAAATTGATGAATGTCACCGGCAAAAGTATTCCTTTCTGTTGATTCAATTTTTTGTGACACCCTCAAATCATTTTTAATGAGCTTTCCATATGTAGGTTCATCAATCTCTTCCACCGGAACGTTTGTTGTTGATTTAATTATTCTTGTTATAAAATTTAACTTTTTTGGCACAAACACCGTCTCTAACCC
>QCWC01000179.1 GCA_013114705.1 Candidatus Nitrosocosmicus sp.
AAGCAGAACTCAAAGTGTGAGGCTGGAGAAGATAACAACAACTCATGTAATAATATTAGCATAGGTAGACAAGGCGATGGTAATCAAGGTAATACTGTACAAGTGTCTAAGCAGAACTCAAAGTGTGAGGCTGGAGAAGATAACAACAACTCATGTAATAATATTAGCATAGGTAGACAAGGCGATGGTAATCAAGGTAATAATCACGACTATGGGGATGACCATACAGACAAACAAGGTAAGACTGTACAAGTGTCTAAGCAGAACTCAAAGTGTGAGGCTGGAGAAGATAACAACAACTCATGTATTAACTCTAGTATCCAGAATATTCTCGAAAGTAAATTGAAGTTGATAAGTCATACTAGACCTTAATAACAGTGAATCTTGCGGCGTAACAATAAACTAGATTCTCTATCATTAATGTCCCAATTCTAACTTCCCATCCCAATCTATATATTAAACTATAATCTACGTTACCATTATATAGATACATGTGTACATACTTACATTTTGTGACAGACTGTCGGAGTATGATCCATGACAATACTGCAATGCGTATCACAACTCAAAAAGCTCTTTTTCATTTCCACGAGGAAGAGTCATTTCAAAATTAAGCGAAAATATAGTTATTAAGTATTCAAATCATTTTTCACGTGCTAATCCGTTGGATTGATAAGTACGGTCATGCTAATGGACTGTTTGCTCTAGTATTATTGTTGAATATATCTATATCTAATTTACAAAAAATCTTGATTTAGCAGTAAAAGATAGAAATATTAGATTTAGATTTACCTTAGGTTTACTTCTATAAAGTATCGGAATTGCTGGCTCTACTATCATTAACTAATTCTGTCGATATCGTGATTTTTCCATCGATTTTCCACTTTGCACCTGCATGATGTTTGCCATCTGAACCGTTGGCCCTCTGAATCTCAATCTCGACATCATCAAAGGTATATGTTACTTGTAGATCCTTTCCAGTCAATTTGTCGATTACCTTAGAAATCATATCGGACCATTCTGAAAGGTGTTCTTTAGAACCCTTAGATTTATCAGAAGTGCCGTATGTATTTCCACTTTCACTAGTGTTAGAAATTTCGCTCATGATAACTCATATCAATTATGGTTTAAATAGATATCACTAAGATGATTAAAGACTTTACTTCTTTAGTACACATATTGGAACAAAAATCACGAAGACAACGTGAAAGGTCGTATTTTTCAAAAATTGTTTGAGATACTAACATTGCCTATCATTTGTTTCCTTGACAGCCTTACTGGCAATATACTACCTGGTTTAGACTTGTAGGCGGGAACACCTATTCCTATTGCAATCATTGTTTCCATACGCAAACCACTATGACTAAAAAAGGTGTTTACCTCATTATCGTAAAATGTGGAGCCAGATGCACCTATACCACATGCATAAGATAAAAGATACATTTTTCCTGCGATTATTCCTGCTTCCAGCTGGGCTGCCCTATAACCCCTGTTTCCCAATATTTCGAGCACCATTTTCAAGTCAGCCATGAGAAAAATAACAGCACTAGCGTTTGCAAAAAGGGATTGATCAAGGCAAAGATGGCCAGAATAATTATCGGTAGGCTTTTCTTTCAAAAATTCCAAAATAGCGGCGTGCTTGTCTAAATAATATCCTCCGCTAGGTAAACCCTCTACTGAATTGACCAAAACATAAAACTCTATCAGGCCAGAACTATCCCTTTTATAATCCAATGGAATTTTCCCGTCAAGGTATGAGGCATTCAAAAGCACTGTGGAGAATACACTGCGAGAAATAGAAAGATTTGAAAAACGTCTAGAGGATCCTCTTTTCAAGATTACTTTACCAATATCCAGCGTGTTTCCATCCATACTATCGTTATTGAACAAATCCTTTCTGAGGTAGTACAATTTCCTTACATTACTTTTTTCTCTATTTTTTTTCGTTGTTTTGATTGATTGTACTTTAGACCATGAAATAACTTCTCTATTATTAATCAATTTTGAAGCATCATATGCTTTCCATATATCAGGATAAAATGTCTGTTTGGATGAAAGTGGATATGTTTCATGTGACAGTGGTTCCAGAGTAGTTTTGTAGTGAGGAGAGAAATTACCATCAGAATCTCTTTCACTTTTGTTCATGTTAGGAAATGCGCTACTATGAATAGAAGCAATAAGTAATGAGGCTTCACTATGCGTTTGTAATCCTAACAAGTTATTAACTTGATCATCTACAAAACCCATTTTCAAGCGAGTTTCCAATCCCATAGACTTGATGACAGCCAGCAAGTTAGCAATGATAACACCTAAATCCCAAAACCAATGTCTATAAGAGCGGGATTGATATTTCCATGAATTTCTCCAGGAATTAGATGTAAATATTAATGATAAGGGGGATTTGAGAATTTCCACGTCATTTCCAGCATAGGAGGAAAGAATTTTTCTATAATCTCCTGATCGAATTGGAACTAGACTAAATTCCCCGGGATTAAAATGATATACTCCAGCATCCAGTTTATCGTCTGGAAAATTGTTGCATACAAGGTACACCTCTATTGGATATAGGGCGCCAGTAGCAGAAGCAGCCCGCATATAAAAAGTTCCAGAATCGAATTTTAGTTGTCTTGTAACTCCACAAGTAAAAAACAGGATGGATGATAGGTCTGTTAACCTCATGGGTCGATAATGATGCTTTGATTCAATAACTTCATCTGCATGCAGTTTCAAACCCGAGGATTTTTCTTTACCATATATATCCCCATTTATTGCATCAATTGCATTCATGGATGGTTTTGGAAAGTCTGATGGAAGTGCAATAGAAGACAAATTTGCATAAACCTTAAACGGATTTGGACGATTATTCCAATCTAGATAATGATGAGAGTTTAGTACACTAGCTTGAGAATGTTTTGTTTTTTCATGGTAGTAAAGTGAATCTTCAATATTATGGTTCAAGTAATGTCAACCGTTAGGGATTCAAGATATTTAAAGAAAATAAAATCGATTTACGATCGCAAAGTTGTACTGGATCATCAAATATTTGCAACCATTACCACACCACTCAAAAAAGTTATAGATATTCTTACAAATTGACAGGCAATAATAAAAGTTCCATAAATAGGGTATAAGATTAGCACAGGTTTAGGTGTGTTGAGCCTCGGCGGGTCGTTTCATTAATAACATGCTAACCTTTTCAACGACCGTAGTTGGACTAATCGGTTTTATGGCAAATTCATCAGCACCATAATCAAGGACTCGTGTCTTGTTATTTTCATTCTCAGCCAATGCAAAAATCTTTATTTCATGGCTAACTTTTCTTATATTTACAATTAGCATAGGTCCACGGTCTGCGGCTATAGCACCATTCATAAATACTACATCAACTTTGTAGTCTAGCTCTTTCAACTTGTCTAGACATGCTCCAGCACTTTTGGCTTTGAATACATTGAATTTGGCCAAAGTAAAGTGTCCAGCCAAGATATTAGAAACATCAACATCATCTTCCACCAAAATAATAGAATGTTTGTGGTCGATATCAGAATCAGTTAGCAATTATAACATTGAATGGCAATTCCATTAAATGAATCTTTCCGGCGGTCAATTTGATGCTGGCGAAATATACTAAAAGACTATTTATAGTTCCATTGGATTCATTGAATTCGCTCTAAAATAAAATCTCGTAAGCTGCAAGTACAAACAGGCAGAAAAGCAGTTACCAGAGAAATTTTTTGTCAAAAGTATAGGATTATTCGTCTTGGGCCCACCCGAATTTTGGGGTTATCCATATAGTAACCAAAATTGTTGAGGCATTAATCAGATCCAGAACCAGTAAGGGCTGGGGCTGGAACAATCACTACCGGCTTCCCTATTGCTTTTATTAACTCATTTTGTATTTGAACTAGATTTCGTTGAATCTCTGTTTCGTTGTCGTCATTTAAGGCAAGAATGGCATTGTTTGTATAATTAAGTAGTTTTTCGTTAAACAAGGGGTCCGATAAAGAAGGGGATGTAAGATTTGCTGTGGTGGTAGTTTGGTTATATTGGTTTGTCTGGTTTGAAGAGGTGGCATCTATGACTGGCTCTGTTGAATTTAATGTCGTCAAGTTGGCAGGAATAGTCTGTCCATCAACTGGGTAAACATTAGAGATGGATAATAAAATTGAACCTAAAGAGACAAGGATAGGAACAGCGAATAGATATGTAAACTTCATCACCGATATTTGGTTATCATTATTTATATAATTGCTGATCGCAACCCAGTATCTAGGTTAGTATTTTTCGTCAAAATTCCATTCAAATATTATAAACAAAATGAAACTGCATGAGCGATAGGACGGGGTAATAATCTTTTGTAATAATAGTAGGTAGAGTCAGATTCTGCGGAAGTCTAAGTTAACTTCCCTATCAGCATCTAGGTAGTAAAAAATGAAAAGATAGGTTATTTATTGACTACTATTTGACCCAGCTGACAGGGCATTTGACTGGTTCTCAGATTCAACATATTGTTCCCTTTCCAACCCAGTTCCCAACGAGTTGTTCTCTGGAGCAATTGATGTTCCATTTTGCAATAATTCCTGATTTCCTGATGTTAGGTTTTGTAACTCTTGGATTGATCCAACAGATGCATCTGATTGGTTGGCTGAACCGCTGCTGGCAGATTGGTTGGCTGAACCGCTGCTGGCAGATTGGTTGGCTGAACCGCTGCTGGCAGATTGGTTGGCTGAACCGCTGCTGGCAGATTGGTTGGCTGAACCGCTGCTGCCGCTGCTGGCAGATTGGTTGGTTTGATTATCACCCATCATTCCTGTGGTCAAATTATTAAAGGCCTGACCTATCTCATCAAGTATATTTTGTCCATATGCCACTTGAGAAATTGGAATAAAAATCACTGAAAGTAGCAATAAATACAGATATTTCATCATGTTGATTTGTTCATAATAATTTAAATAGATGTACTTAAATCCCAATCTAAAAATGTGGTTCAAACGCTGCAAATTTATACATATTTAGTCATCTTATTGTAGCGTTGATAATTTCAACAACCATAGAAGATTAACTTATTTTATCAGTCAGAGACATTTTTCTGTGCTATAATTTTTGTTGGTCGGACTCTAACTATTAATTCACCGGGTACAGCATTTCTTTTTCCATATCTTTCAGCTTTCTCGGTTCCCATGTAACGTTCAGCAATCCTGGTGGTATATCTTAAAAGTTCCTCTTCATTAGGAGATCGATCAATATCAACATTCCCATTAATAATTATAAATGAATAAGGAGGTGTTTGATCATCCACACATAAACATACTTGAGGATTGGAAATTAGTTGTTTGGCCTTGACAGACTTGCTGTAAGTTGTAAAAGTAATTTCCAGGTCGGTACCTGGTTGACTCAAATCCCAATCAACTACAAACCAGACAGGAGCGACGTGGGGCTTCCCGATACGACTTGCGGTGGATATTTTGGCAGTCATGGTTCCCTTAGTTAGAAAGGCATAGATTTCATTATTGGTCATTTGTGCCATATTAGGATTTTGATATGCAAGTAGATAATTAAAATTTTGACAATATCATACAGAGGGTTTCTCTGACAATGGCAAAGAATTCCACAAATTGTTATAAGAGCAAGCGAAGGCGTGGTAACCAGTGGAACCATGGAAATTACACTACTAGTTTTTTAGACAAACCCATATCAAATCATATAAATTGTGTATATTCGCGCCCGGAAATACTTAATTTTAATGGAAGTAGAAAACAACAAGAATAATATATAACAATATTAAGAACATAAAGATAGAATCTTCTTATGTAATATTTTATAGTAGTAACACACTGTTAGAAGGAGATAAGATTCTCTTACCGTTTAAAATTTAGGCAAACAAATTCCGACTTATAATATAGTAACAAATATCCAAACTATGATATAATTAATTTCAACTATAGATTTATATTAAAATGAGTAATATAAGAAAAAACTATAAAATCGGAGTATTCACAATGTTCATTGCAGCAGCACTTATAGGTTCAGTAGTAGCCTTTGGCGACAACTATGCATACGCAGGTGGAAAAAAGAAACACAATGACGCAGAGCAAGAAATTGAACAAGGTCAAGCAAACGAACAGAATGCTCAATGTGTATCTGGTGAATTTACATTAGCTGGATGTAACAATGTTGGATTATTATTCCAAGTTAATGAAGGCGATTTGGGACTAGGCCAACAATAAATTTTTTTGACTTTAACCGAAATTAAAATTACAGTTCTTTAAGCATTGTCAATTTTCAATTACTCCATTCACAAATTATATAGAAGAGTCATAATCTTGTTTATCTAGTCAATCTAGACTCCAATTCGTCAATTTTTTTTCTAATTTCTTTTATTTCAAACAGTATCTCATTTTGAGTAGCTGGGTTTCTAATTTCCTCTTCTAAAGCTTTGTATGCTTCTTCAGATTTTCTAACAATGACGGCTACAAATATGTTGATTACAATGAATGTGCCTATCACAATAAAACTGACGAAGTATATAATATTGAGCGGGTTTGCATGTGTTGCAGGCGCCATAACCTCTACCCAACCCTCTAAAGTTAATATTTGGAAAAGTGTTATGATAGCTCTTGGTAATGAACCCCAATGTGCCGGATCAGTGGCACTAAATAAATGATAACCTGCAATGCTATAAATGAAGAATAGCAACGATAGTAGTAAGAATATGTTTACCATACTAGGAATTGATTTGATAATAGTTTTTACTACTACTGACATTTCTTTTGATCTATTACTAAGTCGGGTAACCCTCAATAACCTTATTAAACGTGCGATAGTAGAGTACCCTCCACCAAAAGGGATTAGGGATAGTACTATAATTGAAAAATCCAATATATTCCAGCCGTTCTTAAAGTAACTAGAAAAGTTAGGATAAGAGGCAGAAATTTTTAAACCTGCTTCAATAATATAAACAATAAGCACGCCTGTACTGATTGATTCAAGAAAAGAATAATATTCTTTAAAGACAGGAATTGTTTCTAATACTAAAACGGCTGCTTGTATCAGTATGACTATGGTTATAAACTGATTAAAGAAAGGTTCATTAACTATTTTTCTGATTGAATCTAGCAAATCATGTTGATGTCTCTCTGGAAGAATATTTTTAACTTTGGATTATTGAGGCTCGATAACAATGGCGGAACTTCTGCAGTGATCAATATCGAATTTGTCAAGACAATTCTCGGCTCTGTTCAGTTAAGAAAAACCTATAGCTTGAAGACGTCTTATTTCATATGTGTTTACCAGAAATAAAACGCCTCCAGAATACGTCTATCGGGGCTTGTATTTGTATTTTTCAGGGCTATCTCTTAGGAGAACATCTGAAAGATTATCATACTGTATCAAACGAAATCATGTCACTATCTGGAACTGGATTCAAAAGTACCAACCTAAGATTATCAAGACAAAACAAAGACGAATATGTGAATTCATTGT
>QCWC01000180.1 GCA_013114705.1 Candidatus Nitrosocosmicus sp.
CATGTGTCGAACTGTTACGATACATATAAATTATATAACAAAACGGCAATGTCATGATATCTAAATTTGTCAATTGAGTTTCAATATTATCATTGCAATCAGCTATTTCATTTTGGAGCACAAGGTCATAAATCCTGTTCAAAGTACAGAAAATCTTGTTGAAATCGGTTAAATCAACTGGAGATCGATTAAAACTTACTTTTGATGATCAAAGTTAGCAATAGCTCTATAATATTAATCATTAAAGCACAATAATATTATTATATAATATTATAATATATAACGCTCTGACGTCAATCAATAACAGTAAACAAGGTAGAATCGAGCATTTTATTAAGAAAGAAACTTCTGACGAAAGTACCTATGAGAATATGATGAATTATAAAGAAAACAGTGTCTTAGATTTTAAAACCCTTCGTAATTTACGACAAGGTCGCTTAGAAAGTGTACTAAGTGAAAGATATCAGTATAACACATCTATTGAGAAAGGCCAAAGATTTCTGCTTCAACATGTCAATTCCAAACTTGATCTTGTAATTATGTACGCAGATATGGTGGGCTCTACCAAAATGAGCATGACCTTACCTACCAAGAAGGTCGTCACCATCATAAAAGCATTTTCTCATGAGCTATCCTCAGTAATAGAAAGTTACGGAGGCTTTGTTTTAAAATATGTAGGCGACGCCATTATAGCCTTTTTTCCCTCAGGATTTAACAAGTATCTTATTTGTGATAGAGCATACCGTTGCGCTAAATCGATGATATCAACACTAAGAAATGATATTAATCCAGTATTTCATAAACATGGTTATCCAGATTTGCAGATTAAAATAGGTATGACTGAAGGAGAAAGTGTTGTTATCCAATATGGAAAAGATAACAGTTCTCAAATAGATTTAATAGGATATGTCATGAACGTTACTGCCAAAATAACGTCAATAACTCTTCCTAACGCGATTTCTGTCGGAGGAACCTTTTATTCACTATTACATCCTAAAACACAATCCGACTTTGAAATACTCTCTTTGGAAAATAAAAACTGGAAATATGTTGATATGCACACTCAAAAGCCTTACACAGTATTTACTACTAAAAATGTAAGCCAATAGGTCTTTGATGGGCGAGGTCATATTGAGGGTTCAATTATGTATGAATCTTAGAAAATCTTGTTATATGAATTATAAGTCAAGGTTCCGTTTGTTAATCATACCTTCGAGTTGTTTTATAATAAATTAACTAATAGGAAAAACATCATTGAGGAACAATTTTAAATTTCGTTAACATTGGAGGTACGAAATTCAGTCCATTCTGAAGATAAAATATCAACATAAAATACTTTAGAGGAATATTATTACGCTCCTAATACGTCATAACAGATCAGGAATGGAATAAATTAAATATATTAAAAAAATGGAATTGACTCTGAAGTACAATAGGATGACTGGTATTAATCAGACTTTGCAATCAATTAATTCTATATCCTTGAAATTATCTTGAGGTGGAGGTAACAGAAAATAATCTCACTATATACGGGAGCAATCTACGCATAAAAACCTATTTTAATAAACAAAGAAGGAAATCCCCTAACTCCCTCTATCCTTTACTATTCTCCACAATACTAATCGACTAACAAATGTATTTCATTATATAATAGTAAGGCAAGTTAAATCAATATTCTTTGTTTTTACAGTAACTACCATTACTTCTTTAGTGTGCATGAGGCGGAGGTGCACTACCTTTTGATAGCGCTTCATTATAAGTACCTTCGGCTTTTTCATGATATTCTAGATTAGATTGATCCACTTTGATCGCCTGAGGCGGACATACAGATACACAGGCCATACACCATATACAATCGTGTTCTCTGATTGGATCGGACTTGTCTGTAAAATCTTTTCTTTCTTCCTTTTCTGTGCTGCCAGTTCCTTCACTTATAGCATTAATCATTTCTATAGCTGGAACATCTTGCTCAGTTCTATACCATTGAAATACTTGTACGGGACATGCTTCTATACATGCTCCATCAGCATAACAAGAATCCCAATCGACTGCAACCATAGTTCCATGGACTCCTAATCCTACATATTCTTCACCCCTTGCTTTATACGCATCCTGAACTTCATTGCTAGTGGAGGTTTCTGCATCTGTTCTTCCTGGACCCCAAACATAGTGAAAGTGTTCATTATCAGAATGGTTATGTTTTCCAATTACTTTATGATTCTTTGGAAATTCTGGATCTATTGGCATACTGTACTTATCCAATTTACCTATATAACAACTCGCAATCATTTGCAATTGTTAGCAACTAAAACCTCTATTTGGAAATAATAATGTTGGTACAACCATCAAATAAATAGAATTTTTTACCATTGATTTAAACATCAGGATAATAATCATTAAACTCAATGGTGATAATATTATACTCTCTTTGAAATGGTTATAAATAGTGATGTGAAAGAACATTTACAAATTCCAAGATATCCCCGGATTCTGTTTTTAAATAGAGAAATCACCATAGCCACACAAAGGTTTTGCCCAATATTTCACGCCAATAAACTTCTTGACTTTTGTCCGACCAACATGAGCTATGTTTCTAGTCAAACGAGGACATTACTTACATTCAATCACTTTATCGACAAAATTATCAAACAACTATAATTCCACTATTTGATAAATCAATTATAAATTTTAAAGTCTTTCCGTACTATTCTTTCCTCATAATATCTGACCTCGATCTCTTTTTTCGGTAAAACCAGTAGCGAAAGAAAAGTAGTTTTCTACGATACATACAAGAACTTTAGCTATCACCCCGAGTTTGTCACAATTTCACATTCAAGGTTTGTTACCTGCATCATCTCTATCTTCTGAAGTCGTCCAGTCGTAATTTTTGTCGCTGTCGCGATTTTTTTAGTACTAAGATATATGATCCTATCTGATTCACATCCTATTTCTTTGAAATACATGAGTTAAAGTATTGTCAGATGCTTTGATGACGGTAAAGAGCATTTTGAATGTCGCACCATTGCATGCAAAAAAGTATTAATTGTGAATCCTTCTGCCAATATTCTCTTTTGACCTTTTACTTTTCCAATCTTAATTTTACCACTATCAGAATCACAATAGTTATTTGTATTATTATAGAAACAATAACTTCTATTGGCAAGCCTTTTAAACATTTCAAATCACTGTGTATGATTTTATCGATCTTGCTTTTTGTGTGCATATATTATAATATCAAGGAACAGAAGTTAAACAATTTAATATACATGTTTACTTGTTTTTGGGCTCCATGCAATTTTCATGAAATGTCATATCCTCTGGCTTAACAACTCGGTCGTATTCTTCTCCAGACAAATAGTCCAAAGCAAGTGTAGCCTCTCGAAGAGAGATACCCTCTTTATGTGCCTTTTTAGCGATTTCTGCTGATTTATCATATCCGATAATAGATTTTAATGCAGTTACTAACATAAGAGATTTTGAAACCGTGTCGAGCATATATTTTTTATTTGGCTCTATTCCCGTAACTTCTGTTTGTTTTTCATCAAGTCCTATTACACTTTTTTGTATACAAAATTCACGGAATGTATAACATGCATCAGCTAAAAGCCTAATTGAATGTAATATATTATATGCAATAACTGGTTTGAATACATTGAGTTCAAAATTACCCAGTGAGCCTGTCTCTCAGGTACTTTATCAAGTATGGGAAATGGCTTACCATATGCAATCGCAGCACAAATTGCTTTCCCAGACCGACAATCTATCGCACTTGTTTGCGACGGTGGTTTGACCATGTTAATGGGCGAGTTTGCCACCGCTGTACAATACAATCTTCCAATAAAAGTAATTGTTATAAAAAACAATACACTTGGAATGATCAGATGGGAACAAATGGGGTTTCTTGGAAATCCCGAATATGGAGTAGAGTTTACTCCAATTGATTTTGCAAAGTTTGCTGAAGCGTGTGGAGGTAAAGGGTATTCAATAAAACAAGCGTCTGAAGCAGCATCTACTATCCATAAGGCCTTGAAGGAGAATAACCCAACGTTAATTGAAGCATATGTTGATCCTTTCGAACCACCTATGCCTCCAAATGTTGGTATGGAGTATATTAATAATTTAGCCGAATCATTTGCAAAAGGGCAACCCTATGCGAAAAGAATTGGGTTAACTTTATTCAGAAACAAGGTACATGAAGTACTGAAAAATTATCACGCTCATTCGCCGTCGAATGAATAGGTTTTGATTAGATGTCATTTTACTTTATTTTCAAAAGACCTCATTGAATGCAATCAATTTATCCTGTAAGAAATAACAAATTTTAGTACTAGTTAACCAATGCCCGCTTTTACCTTTAGAGTTGAGAATAGCTAATAGCGTATGGGCATGTTTAGTCAATACCTGTAGATAAATGAGGATCATTTTTACTTGTTAATTACTATATTTTCTTTTATCAAAATAAAGTAAGTCGGTCAGTACTAACTAATCTAAATTACACTTTTTGATACCTCAAAATGCATTATTGGATAGAAACAGTATTCTTTATATACTTATATTATAGTAATAGAATATGACTAAAGTCGAACTTAAATGTACTGAAAATGGACCCATCATGGTAATGGTAGACAATAAAACTTTTACAGTGTTATGCAGATGTGGTGGTTCTAATAATAAACCATATTGTGATGGAACACATACAAGAATAGGTTTTAAAGCAGAAGCCAAAGAGATTCAGATTTCATAATCTTGAAAACATC
>QCWC01000181.1 GCA_013114705.1 Candidatus Nitrosocosmicus sp.
CATAATTTGATAAATCCTATATTTTTTTATTAATGAATTTAAGCAATTTCTAATAACTTCATAAAGAATTTGTTAGAATGTAAATAATTGAAGTTCCTTGATCAAAATAAAGCAATAAAGATTATTTTTGTCTTATCTTTTTCTTTACTAGCCGCTTTTATTGTAACATTATATTTCCAAGACTTGTTTATGGCCAATACTATTATTTCCCCAAAACAGGGTTCTAATTATATATCAATAGACGCGCGAGGAATACCTTATGTTAACTATAAGGAAGGAATCAGCGGAATGGATATTGAAGTACAAAGAAATCCTGTTACTACAGTACATACCGCAATGGATTTTTATGAAGAATACAAGAATTCAGGCAATACTACAGCAAAACAATATTTTATCAACAACGTTGATTGGCTTGTGGACAATTCTATATCTAATGGTAATTATTCACTATTAGAATACAGTTTTGATTTTCCAAAATACAATTTACAGTCGCCTTGGAGATCTGCGATGGCAAATGGTGAGGCCCTTATGCCGCTATTAAGAGCCCATGAGCTCACAGGAGACATCAAATATCTTGATACTGCAACCAAGTTCTTAAATGCCTTTTATGTAGATGTAAGAGATGGTGGGATTACTTACAAGGATTCACCTACTGAGTGGTGGTATGAAGAATATGCAACAGACGATAACAATTCACAAGTGTCAAGGGTTCTAAATGGAATGTTATTTGCTTTATTGGGTATATATGACTACTATAATTATACCGGATCCGACGACGCGAAATATGTCTTTGTAAACGGGGTTAATAGTGTCATAAAAAACTTGGCTAAATATGATAATAATGGATATTCTTATTACGATGTGCTCTTTACTCCTGCACTCAAGTATCACCAAATCCATATTGACCTATTAAATAAACTATATGATATAACTAAACAAGAAATTTTTCAAACATACAGTAAGAAATGGGCTTTATACGAATCAACTAATTCGGTCTGGGATAACATTAACAAGAGGCATTTAGTATGGAACTTTTCTATAATGACGGCAATATCTATATTTTTGGTATTAACTGCATCAAAATTGAGAACTAAATCCGAAATGTAAAAATTAGTATTATTAGTTTATATTGTTAGCGTCTGAAGTAACACCTCCCAACGTAGGATTGAAATGACATTCAATTAAATTTACTCTTGCCATTCTATTTTGGTATTTGAAGATATTGTTTGTATCTATATCCATATATAGAGAGAGTTATTCTTTCTTATCCGATTTATTTTCTAGAATTTCTTTTTTGATCGATCCAAGTATTTTTTTATCCTTTTCTTCAGGTGTGTTTTCAGATATTCCTACCAAGTTAGATTCTTCATACGCAAATTCATTTTCTCCGCAGTCATTAATCGATGACATGTCAGAAACTATAGAAGAAAAGTATGACTGTCTATATATTTCTTAATATCGAGAATAATTATTCTGCTACAGTTAGACACACTCAAATCGTGTCCATGCAGAAGAGAAATCCCATTTTAATTATTTTTATTAATCTACACGTAATTATTGTAGGTTGTTTCCTCTTTCGTTTTCGATAACAGAATTCTAGTCATCCAATCCTTTTTTTGTACCCATATCAAATATCGGTTCAATCCTTTGTTCTGTCTTGGAGAACTGATAGCCACATTTTCATGTCAATTTTCCACATATTTTCATTTTCAAAAAGTTCTGGATACTGAACAAGTAATAATCCCAATCCATCAGCCTTGGAAACCAGAGAAACTGCAATACTTTCTACATCTTCTACTCTAACAGTGATCAAACCTTTTTCTTGAGCATTGATCAGGACGGACTTGGTAGTGTTGATCGTATTATCCAATGCGGTTTTAAACACTTTTTTGATTTTTTTGTTTCTTCTACTTGCAGACCACATCTCAAAGTAAAATGGATAAAAATCAGGATACCTGTTCATATTCTTTCTAAACGAATTAATGAAACTTGTTGCAATCTCTTCCGGAGAGTTTCCCGCGATATCATTAAGAATTGATAGCGTTATTTGCTCTGAGCTGATTTCCAGTGCTTCACATGCTAACTCCTCTTTATTAGTAAAGTAGTAGAGCGGCAATCCCATGCTTACTTTCGCAGATTTTGCTATGTCGGCAATGGTTGCATTATCGTATCCTTTTTCTGAAAATACTTTTAAGGCCGTATTTATAATCAGTCGAGATTTTTCTTCCCTTGCTTTGGATCGGGACATTTTATTAAAAGTATTCTGATGGTCTTATATATTATTTGTTTGAATGATCAATCAAAAAACATATAAGGGGAATAGAACATATTGATTGTATGTTCAAACAAAATACAGAAACTAAAAAGATTAATGAAGCAAAACTAAACGAGTTTGCAGAAAAGGTAATGGGAGATTTAGCCGCAACATTAAGTTCTGTGATGGTAAATGTTGGCGATAGGCTCGGATTATATGAAGCTTTAGCCAAATCGGACAAACCTTTAGATTCCCACGAATTATCAAAAAAAACTGGTACTTCAGAAAGATGTGTTAGAGAATGGCTTGCAAATCAGGCAGCAGGTGGATACATAATTTATGATAAAGTAACCAAAAGATACAGTTTTCCGCATGAACACGCAATGGTGTTGGCCAACATTAATAGTCCACTCTACTTAGTTGGAGGTTTTCAAGCAGCTGCATCATATTTTAAAGATGTAGAAAAAATATCTGGTGCATTTAGGAGCGGAAAGGGCCTTGCGTGGGGGGATCATGACCATAATCTTTTTGAAGGTACTGAAAGACTTTTTGGACCTAATTACCGAGCAAATATCAGCACCTCCTGGATACCTTCTTTGGAGAATGGCAAAGTAGAAGAGAAGTTAAAAAGGGGAGCGATAGTTGCAGATGTAGGATGTGGGCATGGATTATCAACCATAATAATGGCCAAGGCGTATCCAAATTCAAAGTTTATTGGATTTGATAACCATGGTCCTTCAATTGACAAGGCAAGGGTATTAGCACAAAACGAAGGCTTAGGAAAAGATCGAATCAGTTTTGAAATCAATTCAGCAAAAGATTATCCTTTATTTTATCCAGATACCAAATACGACCTTGTAACAATCTATGATGCACTTCATGATATGGATGATCCAGTAGGCGCTGCCCAGCATGCTTTGTGTTCTCTAAAGGAGGATGGTACCATCATGCTCGTCGAACCTTCAGCGAATGATAATTTGGAAAATAACTTTACTCCATTGGGAAGGGCCATGTTCGCTGGATCCGCTTGTGCATGTGTATTAAGTTCAATGACTAATAATGGGCTTGCTTTAGGTGCCCAAGCTGGACAAGCTAAAATTGCCGAGGTGATGAAAAAAGCTGGATTCAAAAGTTTTCGATTGGTAACACAAACTCTTGTCAATATGGTATATGAAGCAAAACCCACTCAAGACTAGTTCTCAAATAAAAATACGTGGAGTAACAAGACCGCCTCATGTAACTATTAAACATCCATTTTTTTTACCATCTACTGGGAGTCAATTTCTCAGATGAGCCTTTGAAACCTAATATCATCTTAAGCGTACAGTTTCAATTGAGTCGAAAATTCTGGAATCAGAATATGCCTACATCTAGATATACCGAGCTCTGCAATCAATATCTTTATTTTTAATCTTGTGTTTACTTGAAGTTATTTGAAGATAGGGATATTGCTGGAATTGATGCAACGGTAATTGCTGGTATCTTGATATTAGCGGGTTTAACTACAATTAATCCTAGCATACCAGAAACAACTAATAATTTCTGAGGCGTTTGCTATAACCTAGGAGATGATTTTACCATTTGCAATTTCTGCGATATTCACTTTGGCTGGTCGGGTAAAGATTGCCAAAATTCTTACAGTCATTGGGTTTATACTCCTTATAATATTGTTATTTGCGGTATGGCAAGAGACTTACATAAGATAGGACTCTATTTGTGTTTCAAAAGAACGTCAGATAAGAGTGTAGTTGACTAGATGATTGTCATAACTACACAATGGTAATTGCAATTCAAATTTTTTATTCGCATCGGAACCTCTTACAAAAAGAATCGATTCCCACGACCGCATTCATCCCCACTTTGAAAGCATATTTTCTACTTCGCGCATTCAAAATTGGTAAGATATATGTTTCATATCCACTTTGGTTACCAACGTCGTTTCTTTATCTTAAAATCTTTGCATTTGAATAGATAAAAATAATCGATACATTTTAAGCTTAAAAAACCTTACACAGTTGCTATAATCGCTTTTGGTCTATTTGGTATAATTGGACTCAGTTTTAATCAACTGTCTTCTGCGACGA
This sequence comes from Candidatus Nitrosocosmicus sp., assembly GCA_013114705.1. Taxonomy (GTDB): domain Archaea; phylum Thermoproteota; class Nitrososphaeria; order Nitrososphaerales; family Nitrososphaeraceae; genus Nitrosocosmicus. The sequence continues at coordinate 4,339 of QCWC01000181.1, forward strand.
TTTGTTTCGATTGTCCTGATGCAGATTTTCATTTGGATGAGGCAAAAAAGTCAATAGATAATGGCGACTACGATGGCGCAAAGAATCACATTGACCAGGCAAAACAAATAATTGGAAAGTCTATGTCAGCCAACCAAACTACGAACTAAATAATATTACTATACTCCTGTGACAAATAACGACAGAACCTTTATCATTACTTTATTTTATTCCAAGAACTCGTTTTGCGTTGGTAAAGCCTTTTTGAGAAACAATACTCTATATGGTGACAGGGTAATCCATACTCTTGCTTGCTTTATAAGAAAAAATAGTAAACAATTCTATTAGTCGAATCGGTAGCGACATAAATCTCACAAAGTGCTGTTCTTATTCAAACCGCCACTATCCACACTCCTGATCAT
>QCWC01000182.1 GCA_013114705.1 Candidatus Nitrosocosmicus sp.
CTGGAAGTTTACATTATTACATGACAGAAAAGTCGTTCCACCAGAAGCACACAGGGCGTTCTGAGCTGAGGATTGTGATTGAGATATGGACTGTTGGGCTTTGTTCTTCTTTTTAGTTGCAAAGGCGTCATCTATAGCCACTAATGGGCTTGCGAAAAGGGCTAATGCGACCACTATGGCGATTGATGCGACAATGGATTTGTTTTTGTTGTGAATATTTTTTGCTTTATTATTCATATATCTGCTAAGATAGAAAAATATATGGCATTTGCTAACTAGTTGCAATACTCTAATATTCTAGCAGTTTTGGAATTATTTCATAAGTTACGGTTATCAGTTCGACCAACAATGTGCTATTCCAAAGTGTTCTATATTATTATCTATTTTTTCTGATTGATTATCGATATTTAAAAGGAAAAGGTGTATCTGTCCATGAGGAAATTTGTAATCGATCAATTTTTGCAATACTTCTTTTCGTATATCAAGATTGATTCTAAATTCGTAAACGCTAATATCACATTCACTCAATTCGGGTTGAAACCTAATATGAAAAATATCTTGAGTTTGTATCATTTCTAATAAAACACTTGTTAATGCAGGTAGTAGGGGAATAAGCCTAGTCGGGTTATTCTCTATCATGTTATCATTCTTCTCTGTACTATCGCGATATAACGTCAAAAATACTCACCTTATGAAATAAGACTGCTAAATTTTCTATTTAACATTTCTTCAAATAAACGAGCCAGCCAATTGAAAATCCTCCTTGGATCAATCGGATTTCTAAAAATGAAATAACAAGTATTTGAATATACAATATCAAAATAATTGGTTTCACTCGTAATGATCGGATTATTCTATACAATACAACAATTCTAATAAAACTTTAGTACAATAAACTCTCAAATGATAATTGAACCTAGACGGCAGTACAGTATGTGTCATTACAATTTGAGATAGTCTATATCATGGCTCATGCATCAAAATGAATTAGTATAACGTGTGCACCACGCATAACCAAATCAGAATGATCAACGTCAAAGCTGGGAGAACTTAGCATTAGGATGGCATGAATCAAGATGATTTTCAAATTTCACTTGACATTTATTGTTATTCTCAATATTTGGATTGAGGAATATAATTAATTTAACTTGGATAATGTAAATATCGAATATCAAAAAAGTATATGTGGACTAGCTCATTTGCAACTGCCTTTTGACCAACCGACTTTGTATCCCTGAGCCACTTCACCTGTTCCAGGGTTATAAGACAGACAATGGTCATGATCGTACCAACCTTGTTTACATCCTTCTATCCATGCTTTTGACTTGCCCTTTTCATCTGAACAGTAGTGTGAAGCAGCATTTGCATTCTGATTAATCATCATTGGAGTCATTGCTATAGAGGCGATTGCGAGTGTTATCACCAATAGATTTATCTGATTATTCATCAATCTTTTAACATGCTCTTACATGTATATAAAGATTGTATCTGTTTTGGAGATTAGAGCATTTACGGACTTATCTTCCAAGATCCATCAAAAAGAGACGATATCTTTTTGAGTTATAAGAGATTACATATCAGTACATAAATGATATCAATAATCGTTCTCAAGCGATGAGACTGGGTTCATCATGAAAGAGATGTTGCATAGAATCACATAAATCGCGATAATAGGCAATACAATACAATACAAAAGCAATAAGCTTCGAAACCAAAGATTTGGGAACAGATATTCACACACGGTCAATAGACTACCTAAAGTTACTTTAGGTTAAAGTGGGGTGTAATGTTGTCAAATATGGGCCATAAAAGATAAGAATAAATGATGAAATTTCTTTTCAGAATGTCAAGTGGTTTCTAAGAAATGGCTCTCATGGATCAAAGGAAATGATAAGGTTATTATCCAGTTATTAGAGAAACAATCATCCAACCTAGTTGTGGCTACAAATTATTTGATTGAACTTGTACTTGAAAGTCAAGAAAAAAATATTTGCGAAGAAAAGGTTTCACAAATTAAAAATTTGGAACATGAAGGTGACCATATTACTCACTCTTTGTTTACCACTCTGTTTCAAACTTTTGTAACCACTTTGGACAGAGAAGATATTGCAGGTCTTGCTAGTGCAATAGATGAAGTATTAGATTATACTGAGGGGATAGCAGATCGATTCCTGCTTTTCAAGATAAGAAACCCCACTATTCATATGATTAATCTCTCCAAAATTCTGCATTCTGCAACAGAAGAGATACATGTAGTCACCAAAATATTAAGCGAAACAAAAAACGTTTCGGCATTGATATCACATTGTAACAGTCTAAAGAAATATGAACAGCAAGCTGATAATGTGTACAGAAGGGCAATAGCTGAATTATTTGAAACAAATAGTGATGCTATTGAAGTAATAAAATTTAAAGAGATATACGAGATTTTTGAGTCATCATTAGATAAATGTCAAGATGTAGCAGATATTGTAGAAGATATTGTCTTAAAATATGGATAGTTATTTGTTTGATATACAACTTAGATATTAAACGTAAAAAAATATAATCTATTGGCTAGTTCAATGTCAATATCATGGGAGAGGAATTGCTATATGTAACATTTGCTGCAATTATCTCTGCCCTTATATTTGATTTTGTAAATGGATTTCATGATGCTGCGAATGCAATAGCAACAGTAGTTGGAAGTAGAATACTAAAACCTTTACATGCAGTGACAATCAGCGCCATCACAAATTTTGTAGGTCCATTTATTTTTGGAACTGCTGTAGCCGCAACTATAGGACAAGGAATCATTAAACCTGAATTTGCGACTACAGAGGTGATATTTGCGGGCCTGGTAGGAGCAATAGTATGGAATATAATCACGTGGTATGTGGGATTACCTTCTTCTAGCAGTCATGCACTAATCGGGGGATTAATTGGTTCTGCGCTGGTTTCAGGCGGGATTCAAACTGTAGTTTTGGCAGGTACGATAAAGACCATTGTATTCATGGTTGTCTCACCTACAATGGGATTTTTGGTAGCATTCTTTTTAGTACTACTCTTGATTTTTATTTTTAAAAAAAAGAGAGCACAACTAGTCAACAGAATCTTTGGCAAATTGCAAATATGCTCATCGATATTTTTTTCTTTGACACATGGTGCAAACGATGGCCAAAAAACCATGGGTGTAATTACAGCTTTACTTATAACTGGAGGCTTTTTACAAACTGATGAATTCACTGTACCTATTTGGGTAATATTTAGTACGGCATTAGCTTTAGGATTAGGAACTTTTTTTGGTGGATGGAGAATTGTAAAAACAATGGCATTTAAGCTCACAGATCTAAGACCGTATCAGGGTTTTTGTGCTGAAACGGGAGGAGGAGTCATCCTAGCAATGATGGCCTGGCTTGGAATTCCCGTAAGCACTACACATGCCATTTCAGGGGCAATAATGGGAGTAGGAGCTTCGAGACGATTGTCTGCAGTAAGATGGGGTATTGGACGACGAATTATATATGCTTGGATAATAACCATTCCGGCGAGTGCTGTTATCGCCGCTTTGACTCTCGTATTATTTAATTTTATTTTTAGATAGTCATCCACGTGAACTAAACTAATCAAGAAAACTGTTTTTTATATATTACCTATATTTGATGGCGTTCTTATACATTAGTATAAATTAATTATCTAAAAAAAAGAGTGTAATAATGCTAGTTAGTTATTCTTTTCTTAATCAAATACTTGGGGGAGGTAACGTTTACAAGTATCAAATAAATGGAAAACGATACGTTACATGATTTCTTGAGAATTTACTTTGCTAATAATATATGTCCGATAGTTTCCTTTCGAACTAAAGTTTTGCATTCCAAAAACAATCTCATTCTGTAGATCAATAGATCTGAAATATATTAAGCGACGCCGGCACTCAAATTATATGGTATTGTGTCGATTTTTGAACTATATTAACCCGCAACACATAGAATATATAGTTGTTAGGCGACAGTTCACAGCATTAATTACAGATAGGCGAATGTGAATAATATGGTAAATACTAATAGAAGACCCCTATATCTTGGGGCTGCAGCTTGTACTGGTACAGCAGGAATTTTGCACCTCATGTTTGTTCCAAGCTCGATAATGGCAGGCATACAGTATACCTTGGTCTTTTTGATTTCTGGTCTGGCTCAACTTTTTTGGGTTTTACCAATGGTAAAAAGGTGGGGAAGGATTTGGAATATTATAGGATTAGCAGGTACGGCCGTATTAGTGGGTATGACTGGTTACGTTATCGTTGAATCGGTTAAAAATCCACAAATGACACCACCTGGGGTACTTGAATCAGCAATTTCAATAGAAATATGTCAGGTTTTATTTGTAATACTTACTGCCATAATTATATTTGCTAAAAGATAATATCCAAATATAGGTAATATTATTGGGCAGCAATAGAACAATTTCATTATTTTTTTCTTTGGTGACACTTGTTTTCCTATCTATATTTCCTCCCTATTCATCAGTAGATAATAACTATGTCATAAAGGCACAACAAAAGGAACAACTAATGGAATATACGAGAACCGGTGCGCCACTCAATATTGTCCCCGGTCTTACTAGCAATATTCTTACAAGTGTATCTTTTCTAATAGGAACACCATCATTCATTTTAGGATTGAGAATTCAAAGTACATCTAAAGCAATAGTGACAGCAGATGATACCG
>QCWC01000006.1 GCA_013114705.1 Candidatus Nitrosocosmicus sp.
TGAGGCCGTAGATATTGCTGAAATAAGACATGTCGGGGATCATACATATATGGCAGAAATCTTCGATGGGATATCCGACGACACTTTGGGACAAATTACTTTACAAACCATGGGGAAAGTCAAAGGAGATTCTTTTAAGCGCTCCGTAGAAATTAAGATTGAACTAACCAATGGTTCCAACTTATCACAAACACTCGATGTCATGGAGAAAGATAATGATTATCTGGTATACAAAGATAGGACAAGATCTAAGGAGTACCCATGAGTTAAATGAGAATAATTTTGGATCATAATTCACAATCCGTATTGTTCGTAATCTGTTTGGTTAGAATATTAACCACTTGATCTAGACTTATTTTTAATAACCCTAGGACCAACTACGGACGATACAATTTGCATGGCGGACGATAATATGGACGATATTTAACATCGTAATAAAGGATATTTTGAGCACAAATGGACTATATGGACGATATGGACGATATTATTTTGAAATCTGATTTTTATTGTATTGCCAAAAGTTATTTTAATGGGATATTTTCAATCAGTTACAACTATTCATTTATGACAGTTTTACTTAATGTTAGAATATCTAAATGATCTACGAATTAAGTAACGTATAAACTTATTTTATCTCATTATAACCTTGCTTAGGTATAGGTGGTGAGGAGAGAGTGTACTCCCACTACCTTGGTAATGAGGGTTTTCCTTCCTTCCTTTATTTCCTTTCTTAAGGATTTATCTAATCTATTACTATAATCTATCATTAATTTCTTATTTTCAATATTAGAACTTTCAACGCGGATAGTATCCTCTTAGTAATTATTTCTTTAATATCGAGCGTATAATAATGGTTGACGAAAGCTGAACCATTGATTCTCTCTTACAATAGATTTGTTATTTCTAGAACTGTGCCTTTATTATGTACCTATGTACACAAGGACTTTGCTATGGTAATGTACGTTCATTTTATGATAATTTTATCCCTCTTAATCCGCTTATCCATCTGTGCCTATTTGATAGTACTGTGAATAGGTATTAGTCTAATGATTTTCCTTTTTAGTTAATATCTCAATAATAGGTTATTAAGCTTATCCAGTTTGCCCGCAACTCGATTGTAAATCGTTTCTAGTTGCGGGCGATAGTAGTGTCTGACGAATATGGACTTGCTTATTCTTCCTTGTAACAAATCAATTATCTCCGCCTCAATTCCTTCGTTTCTTAGAAAGGTTGCGAAAATCTTCCTACAGTAGGCCATGTTGAACTGCTGGCCTCTCCTTTTCAATAAAAGTCTCAATGAATTGTATGTTACTGGCTTCTGATTTGCTGTTAAAGATAGGATTTTTTCATTAACTGCAGAGACAAATGCTTTCTTAGTCCTTCTTTGAAATAAATCCGGATATTTGTAGTGATATAGAAATTTATTATCTGATGATAGGTAATTTCCCTTATCATGTGAGAGTAAAACACTAAAAGAATCTATGGCTTCCTGAGGCCTTAGACCAGTAAGGACATTGTAAAGTATGATATTTGATTTTCCCAATGGTTTTAGAATACTGATTAATTTCTGAATTTCTTCTATCATGTATGAATTGTCGATAAATATTTTATCAAACCTATATTCTGCTCCGGTCCAAGTTATATTATATTTCTTTAATGTGCGTTTCCATTGATCATTTATCCCACAAAATTTGGAAAGGGATGATAAAGCTTTCATAATGTGCAGTCTCTTATCAGTTGAATACGTCAACAATTGGCGAGTCTTGAATTCATCAAATAGATATTCAATATACTTTTGAGAATGCTTATACCTTACCTTTACAATCTTTTCACTACAATTTTGCTTTAAAAACTGTAAATAGCTATCCCAATCTACCGAAGAACCGAACCCGCGACCTACTATGTTACTAATCCTTGGTAAGGCAAAGGTCGCGGGTTCAATTCCCGCCCAAGGCTTTCTTTTTAGCCTAAATGAAAGCTAATCTGACTCCATATGTGAATATATTATTAATAAAATCAACAAACCAAATTCGGTGAGAGATTCTTGTTATGAGTCGATTGATTGGATGTATTATATACAAAATGCTGGAAAAAATCATAGCAAACATATTGTCAGTGCACAACTAAGATACTCAAAAAAATTACAAATCATATTTGAATAGTGATACTCCGAGCAAGATCATCTTGTCCGATGATAAGAAGATGCACATTTTTAAAGTCACTATTCACGCCTTTAAAGTTTCTGGAAGGATACGGTAGATGGAAAAAACAGTTGAGACAAATCAATTGCAATGGCCAGCTAATGGAAATGGGAGCCTGGTATCTTCAAAAGGCTTAGGCTTTCACAATATCTGAGGAAATAATGATAACGCGCAGATGATAATACAACTAAATAATGTTTGTAAAAGATGTGAAAAAATATTCTTCGGTCCTGATAGAATATACTCTATCATGATTGGGACCCGCTAAAGCCTATGAGTATTTGGTTACCTAAAGTAAGTAAGGATGAATGCATATCAATAGATGAGGGTTTTGGAACATTATGGATTTCCGGAAAGCTCGATGGGAAGATCAAAAAATTACCTACTTTTCTATCTTATTTGAAAAGATACATGGAATCATGGAGAGCTCAGAATCCCAATCTTATAGTTAGAACAGATTGCCTTAGGAAGAAAAAAATCTAAAGATGAGCAACTTGATATTTTGCCAAATATTCGCTACTTTTCTAAGTAAGAAGGTGTAATACAGTGTATAATTGATTAATTTGAGGGACGAATATCAACATCCGCTTATGTATGACTCTAGCATACATCAGGTTCATCAGGGTTCAGTTGATATGAGAATAGGTAGATAAACTTTATGCTGGGTTTGTTAAATGATTTATGTCGACAGCGTGATACTATTGACATTATTTTCAGGACCGTTATACCTGATATGGGGGGGGGGTAGTTTTTTAAATTTCCTAATCTATTTTTGATAGTTACAAACACATTGTCATGCAATCTGGTTATACCAATGACAAATCTTTAATAATTCATTCAAAATTGATTTCTCATGTTAGAAAAATCTGGATTTGATGGTGCAAAGGCTGAAGCCTTTGCTGGAAAACTTTTAGAGATTATAAATGGTGGGTGTCTTTCTCTCATGATAAGTGTAGGTCATAAAACGGGGCTATTTGATGTAATGTCTAGATTAGAGAAACCATCTACATCAGAAGAAATAGCAAAGGAAGCTAATCTTAATGAAAGATATGTTCGAGAATGGCTTGGTGGTATGGTAGTAGGTGGAATTGTTGAATACGATCCAGATGGAAAAAAATATCTACTACCCCCAGAACATTCAGCTTTCACCACAAGAGCCGCGGGTATTGATAACTTGGCTCTCTTTTCACAATATATTTCTTTGATGGGTCTAGTGGAAGACAGGATTGTGGATTGCTTTAGATATGGTGGAGGGGTACCCTATTCTGAGTATCCCGCCTTTCAAACTCTTCAAGCCGAAGAAACTTCTAGGGTATTCAATTCGAGACTAATTGACCAAATAGTACCCCTCACTGGTCAAGATACGATCAGCAAACTTCAAAACGGTGCGTCTGTCCTAGAAATAGGTTGTGGGCGCGGCCACGCATTGAATCTTATGGCAAAAGCATTTCAAAATAGCAAGTTTATAGGGTATGACTTTTCCGACGAGGGAGTGGAAGCTGGGAAAAAAGAGTCTAAAGAAATGAATCTCACAAATGTTGAATTTGAAGTAAAAGATGTCAATACTATAACTGATACCAATAAATATGATCTTGTCATGGCATTTGACACTATCCATGATCAGGCACACCCCACCACAGTGTTGTCAAAAATCTATTCTGCCTTAAAAACTAATGGAACTTTTCTAATGCAAGACATAGCTGCTTCTAGTCACACTGAGGAAAACATCCAAAATCCTTTGGCCCCTACCCTTTATACATTTTCAACAATGCACTGCTTGACTGTTTCATTGGCTCAGGGTGGGGAAGGTTTGGGTACGGTTTGGGGACGAGAATTGGCTAAACAAAAGTTAAGAGAAGCTGGGTTTTCAGAGGCAATTGACATCAAACAAATAGATGGGGATATTTTGAATTACTATTATGTAGTCAAAAAGACGTAGCAAGTTCAGGTCGTTCTTGGAGATCTTCATAATTAAAGTACTGGCTTAAATACAAACGAGAACTTTGGTAGTGCAAGTGACGTTAATTTTAGTTCCTCATATAATAATTTACTGTTATGGAAGATGATTCTGACTCACTCGAATAATGTTGCTCCTTATAAGCACTTTTTTAATCCTGATCAGAGAGCAAGAGTTCGCAAAGGCACAAAATTGTATCAATTAGTGGCGTACTGTTGATCTTTTAATCGGTCCCCATTTTAGAATATAATTTGTATGTCATTCATTTAAGATAAGAAGGGGTAACTTTATCCAACTTCCATTAACAAATCTATGATTTTTCGCATGTTTGTCTACTCTTGTGGAAAAAACAGAAAATGAAAGAATTATCATCTTTCCTTGAGTTATCGGAAAGATTCCGTTTGTTTTAGAAAATCTTCGTTTTCCTTGTCGTTTCGTCAAAGTTGTAAAACTATTAAAGTTTATCCCATCGTAGGTTAAAAAATTAACACAAGCCCAAAAATTTTTTGTAAAGAACAAATCAATAATGTTTATATTTGTATGAAATTACTATTTCGTAATTTGTATAGAACAGATATATTTAATAAAAAAATTTTAATTCCGTTCAATTTATCCATATGCGCAGCACTCATATTGCTAAGTTTTGAGGTAACTTCATCTTATTCACAAAGTTTTGAAGAAAATGAGGTGTCCTCAGTACAAATATCCAAATCCTCTTTTAATTCATATACAATTGTTAACGATACTGCTTTTATTAAACCATTTTTTGATATAACATACACTATTAGCGGGAGCAGCTCATCTATTAATAACTCCCAGAGCATTATTAACTCTACCATTATAAATGATTTCATGCTGTCACCAACTGTAGGATATGTAATACAGCCATCTAATGCCTCCGATTCAATTGGCAGTTCAAACAGCAATCTTTCCTCTTTATCTAATCCCTTTGTTGATATCGATACCATAAGTGCGAGTATTCAACAACAACTTAATACATCTATTGATAATGCTATAGATATCGATTATTATGATGTGGACATAAAGTGTAAATTTAGTGAGAATATCCAAGACTGGGATTGTCAGGCCTTCAGCTTACCTGCCTAGTAAATGAATATCTATCATTTTTGTTTCGGTCAGTATCATAATTTCGTTTTTTCTTGAAATGAGTGGCGGAAAAAGGATATGATGCAATGACACAATTCGCTTGACTATAATTTGCAATCTATCTTCGAGATCAAACCGGCTATGCATAACCCCCGACTCGACAGTCGGTTCATTCAATTTTTTTTTATCATATTAAATCTGGAAGGCAGCGCTTATCAGTGAATGAGTTATTGATTTTATTGTTCCGTTTGCAGATTTATGATATATATATAAGTATTTCAGAAATAAGTGTTAACGGGCGGGGGTTGTAGAGCCTGGCCAAATAAATATACATATTTTGGAGACGCGGGACTTAAGATCTTTATAAGGGATCCCGTCTCTCAGGGGTTCGTGGGTTCAAATCCCACCTCCCGCACTTGAAGCTATCTTGTTAATAAATAACACGTTCGCATGATTGAAGATTATCACGAATGCATTAATAATTATCTTCCAAATCGGCTTATTTAAAAATACTGTGGGTGATGTTACAAATCAATATTGATTTCCTATCGGTTTCATCTAGATTGTGGCAGGATGTAAAATGATTATTATTTGATTAGTCAAACTCAAAAAGAGTTAAGGCTTTAACTTTTCAATCCGTCCTGACCAATTTCTTTTGATTTATAATACTTTATACATGTGCTCAGAAACTTATTATGAAACCGGTTGTCGCTTGCAAGCTCAGGATGAAAAGAGGTTGCCATAATGTTATCCTGCTTAACAGCAACTATCTTGTTTTCAAATCTAGTCAGAATCTGAACGTTTTTTCCTACCTCGGTAATTACTGGTCCCCTAATAAAAACCCCTTTGAAAGGCTCTTGTCCCAACATAGGAATTTCTAAATCCGCTTCAAAAGATTCGCGCTGCCTACCAAATGCATTTCTTTCAACAGTAACATCTAAAACCTGTAACAGTTGTTGTTTTGTTTCACCTAGTGTTTTGTCATGAGCCTTGTTTGCCATTAGAATGAGACCAGCACATGTACCAAGGACTGGAAGCCCTTCACTAATTTTCCTAACTAACAAGTTTAGATGGATTTTCTGGAGAGACAGTAGTATACCCATCACCGTACTCTCACCCCCGGGAATTACGAGTCCATGCAAGCCTTCAATACCTGAAGTGTTTTTCAGATGTATTATTTGTCCTTCAGTTTCTAGCTCTAGCAATGATTTCTTTACAGCCGACGCATTTTCCTCAATATCTCCTTGGATACTAAGTATTCCAATTTTAAGACTGTTCATTAGACTAATGGTCCTCTTTCTTGCATCCTTATATCTAGGTTTTTTGTATCAAGTCCAATAAGTGATTTTTTTTCATCAACCATTCTTTGAGCTTCTAATAATATTTTTTCATCATCATAATAAGTAGTTGCCAAGACTACTGCTCTAGCTCTCAAGGAGGGGTCTTCGGATTTGAAAATGCCAGATCCTACAAATACCCCATCGCAACCTAATCTCATTAGGAAAGCGGCATCTGAAGGTGTAGTTATGCCTCCTGCTGCGAAATTAACAACTGGAAGGCGACCGAGTCTTCCTACTTCTCTTACTACATCTAGAGATACTCTAAATTCTCTGGAAAGCTTTATCATCTCTTGAAAATCATTTTCAGAATATGCACTACAAAGCATTCGGACTTCTCTATTAAGGATCTTAATATGATTAACAGCTTCAGCAACATTCCCTGTTCCTGGCTCCCCTTTAGTTCTAATCATTGATGCACCTTCTTCAATTCTTCGCAATGCTTCGCCCAAATTTTTTGCGCCATTGACAAATGGCGTAGTAAAATCCCACTTCCAAATGTGGTTTTCTTCATCCGCAGGAGTCAAAACCTCGCTCTCGTCGACCATATCTACACCACAGCTTTCTAGCATTTGGGCCTCAGAAACATGTCCTATTCTACATTTTGCCATTATTGGAATAGAGACGGAGTTCATTATATCCAGTATGGTTTTTACACCCGCGGTTCGAGCAACCCCGCCTGCTTTTCTTACATCGTAAGGTAATTTATCTAAAACCATTACTGCAACTGCTCCTGATTCTTCAGCTATTTGAGCCTGTTCCACATTTGTAACGTCCATAATTACTCCATGTTTTTGCATATGAGCAAAACCTCTTTTGACTAATACACTACCTTTTACAGTGTTATTGTCTTTTTCGATAAGGATTTTCTTACTCTCAGATTTTCTATTTGAGGGTACCAATGAAATAGCCACATATTCTATTTGTTAAAACGATATATAGGTATATTTTTTACAGAATTAGTTAGTAAGTTAGGGTTCATCTTTGTAGAATTGGATCTTCTCTTTAGGGGCAATAGATATTGTTTTTAGGGCTAAAGGTTCATAGCAATATTTAAAAAGGTATTATCTTTATTACAAATAATGACTTTACCAAAAGGGTATAAACCTAGTGGGCAAACCGGTTCCGGTAGTAGTGGTAGTAGTGGTAGTAGTGGTAGTAGTGGTGGTTCATCTGGAGCAAGTCGCGATGAAATCGAGCGTATGATCGGCCGAAGAGTCGAGAATATGAAGGGAATTATAGTATTGGGCTTTATATTATGTTGGGTTGCTACAGCTGGCGGTGTATATGTAGGTGTTACTGTATATCCATGGGCATACCCGTTACCAAGTGGCATCTATGCTCTCTCTGTTTTGACTGTAATCGAAATATTAGGCATGATCTGGATGTTAAAAATTGTTGGTGAAAAACCAGTAAGAATGTAGAATATTTCCTTCAAATTTATTTTTTTGAGTTTTATTCAACCTATCTTATCAAAATTATTTAGATTCCTTATTAACTATTCATTTACTATAATCTCTCTGATTAGCCATAAACGATGTTATTTTTAAAATAATACACACAAAATCTTATATACTACCTATAAGAACAGCATAATAATGGTCTGGTTAAGACGTACAACTCACTATTTGTTCATAGTTGTTGTTGCAGTTAACAGTACGTTGCTTACAATCAACGCAGGAGATTACATCTTCTATACTGACTGGGCGTGGACATCATTTGTCGTATTTTCGATTTCTCAATCCACAATGCTTGTGGTTGGAGCTATATACTATATGTTGTTTACAGGCGTTCCGGGTACTGCTACGTATTATGCAACTATAATGACTATATATACATGGGTTGCCAAAGGTGCATGGTTTGCATTGGGATATCCATACGACTTTGTTGTGGTTCCTGTTTGGATACCATCGGCGATGTTGTTGGATTTGGCGTACTGGGCAACAAGGAGAAACAAACACGCGGCTATATTAATTGGTGGTGTGTTGGTAGGAATGTCGCTACCACTATTTAATATGATCAACTTGTTGTTGGTTGCTGATCCCTTGGAAATGGCATTCAAGTATCCAAGACCCACTTTACCACCATACATGACTCCAATCGAACCTCAGGTAGGTAAGTTCTATAATAGTCCTGTTGCGCTAGGGGCCGGTGCGGGAGCTGTGCTATGTGTTCCTATAGCGGCATTGGGTGCAAAACTCAATACCTGGACTTACAGATGGATGGCAGCCTGGAGTAAGTGGGACTAACTCTCCTTTTTTTTATTCTCTTACAAATTATAGTTATCTTTAGTTTCAATTTTGTCTTTTCATTGGATAGGTTCGATCTGACAATTCAATTAAAGTAAAAGTTCATCGATTGTTTAATAGGGATATTAATTAGGAACCGATCAAAATTTCTCAAATCTTATTTAGAAAATGCCTTCGCTACTTTAACTATATACCTAACCGCTTTTAAACAAAAAAAGATTTATTATTAATTGTCTTTAAGGAGAACTTTTTATTTTCAGATTATCCACCAAGCCGTCGACATTAATATTGGGATATCCTTCGTTATCCATAATCTTTTGGACAGCGGGGGGATACTCGTCGTAATTTTCTATTCTCGATTGTAATCTTTCTTCAAATGTAGGTACCAAGTTATTTTCATAAAAAACCCCAACGGGGATTCTATTCTCCCATTCCTTTGATTTCTCTATGGCGTTCATAATTTTAACCGAAGCTTCGTTCTGGTCGTTTACGTTACCATTAAAGCCTTCATCCTCCATCTTATACATTTTGGGAATCCTTATCTTGGGATTATTCTCCTCAGTAGTAAAACCTTGGTACCATTCTTTTGTATTAATATCGTTGTATGTTGGACAGGGTTGCAAGACGTCGATAAATGACAACCCTTTGTGCATAATACCTTTCTTGATCACTTCTTTTAGATGTCTGACATCGTAAGAATAACCCCTTGCTATAAATGTAAATCCACTAATACACGCAAGTGCGATTGGATTAATACTCTCATTCACATTGGGTTGAGGTAAAGATTTGGTTTTCATTCCTAATTTCAAAGTAGGAGAAGCTTGTCCTTTGGTCAAACCGTACACCCCGTTATTAAAAATAATATATGTCAAATCTATATTTCTTCTTCCCGCATTTACAAAATGCCCTGACCCTATTCCTAAACCATCTCCATCCCCGCCAACAGCAATAATTTTTAATTTTGGATTGGATAATTTGGCACCTTGGGCAAAAGGAAGCACTCTTCCATGAAGTGTGTGGATTCCGAAAGTGTTTATGAAATGAGGAGTTTTCCCTGAACAACCTATTCCGGAAAAAATAGCAGCTTTGTGAGGCAATATTTCCAACTCAAAGAGTGCCATTTGTATTGAATTGAGTATTCCAAAATCACCACAACCTGCACACCAATCGTTGTGAACGTCTGTTTTATAGTCTGCGATCTTATACTCCATTAGTTAGTATCACTCTGTCTTTAGAATTGTTGTTTAATATGTTAATCAATGAATCATGAATTTCAGTATGACTCATTGGTCTGCCATTATACTTTAGTATTTTGAACTTACTTTTTATTACAGTATTCTGCTTGATCAAGATGTCTAGCTGTGACAAAAAGTTCATTTCAACTGTCACATATATTACATCTTTTTCTAAAAATGATTTGGATTTTTTTCTAATCTGATCTATCTTGTTATTTATAATTTCTTGGAGTAGTTTACCTGGAAAGGGATTTAGCAATTTTAGTTGAATGAATAGAAATTGAACATCATGTATTTCTGAAACCAAGTCTTCCAACGAATCCAAAATAGCGCCTTTGGTAGACCCCCAGCTCATTATCACCAGGAGTTTCTTCATATCTGACTTTATGTCATTTTCAAAATCAATGGAAATCTGTTCTTCTAAAGGTATGACTTTTTGAATGTAATCTAGTTTTGACAAGCGTTTCTCCATCATCCTCATTCTTGTAATTGGATCTTCCGTTATATGCCCAAATTCATCATGTTCATCCCCTGTATTCCAGTATATCTTATCTTCCATCCCCAGGGGGGCACGAGGAGACACAGGTTCATCACCCAACTTGAATCTCTTGTAAATTTCGCTTTTGTCATTATTTTGAACTTTAGTCTTGTCGGTGAATTTTCCTCTCAGAATCTTTTTAGTTTTGTAATCAAATGGTGAGCAGGTAATTATGCTATTTGCTAAATATTTGTCTAACAAATGTATAACCGGAGTTTGAAAGATCTCTGCGTAATTGAACGCTCTAATGGTATCATAAAAACTTTCTTCAATATCACCTGATGCATATACTATCTTGGGAAATTCTCCATGACCTGCATGTATTGCAAATAATAAATCCCCTTGCTCTTGCCTGGTAGGAAGGCCAGTTGAGGGACCTGCACGCTGGTATAAACTCACTAGCAATGGTACCTCGTTGATACCCGCCCATCCGAGGGCTTCTGCCATAAGAGAAAATCCTGGACCCGAAGTGGTTGTACAAGACCTTACCCCAGTTAAAGCTGCCCCAATTGCCATAGTAATTGCAGCGATTTCATCTTCTGTCTGTATCACCACAACTGATCCATTAATATTATCCTTTTGTTTCAATATTTGGTTCGATTCCAAATATTCACTGTCGTCGGTAGCTGGTGTAATAGGATAATAAGTTTGGAATCTGCAGCCTGCAACTATCTTCCCTAAAGGTGAAGTTTGATTACCTTGTGCTAAAATCACGTGTTTTGCAGTTACTTTTTCTCTTTTTAAGAAATTTGAATACCTTTCTGGAATGTTTTTGAAGTTTCTTTCAATATATTCATAAGTATATAGCGCAGCTTCAACATTAATTTCGGAGATTTTAGGCTTGTTAATAAACGTCTCCTGTATGGCATGTTTCATCAATGCCGTATCAAATCTCAAAACAGCTAGAGAAGCAGCCAGTGACATGACGTTAGTAATTCTCGCTAGTTTACTGAGAGAATTATCTTTTATTTGTTCAGAAAATTCTTTTATTAGCTGAAAATATGGCAATTCTACCAGTGTTACATTCCGTTGCCTTAATTCTTCTAGTAATCCCTGAAAATCATAATTCTTTTTTTTCTCAAGCAAAATCCTTCTCAATCGATACTCAGAAGACATGTCTAATGTATGAATTTCTTCGATTTTTTTTGTAAGGATATCTGGATCATAAATAAGAACACCGCCATCCACCAAGAACGGAGAATGTCTCACTATTGACTCAGAGTCAAACGTAGTTAGTATGTCCACCTTATCAACATGAGATCTTAAGATGTCTTTTGAAAATCTGACTGAAAAGTAACTATGCTCGCCTTTGATATTTGAGTGATATTCTCTCCTTCCAAATACATTCATTCCTGACATGGCTATGGATTTAAGGAAAATGTGAGACGCAGAATCAACTCCACTTCCTTGAGGCCCACCGATAACCCAAGAAATGGACTCTCTAGAAATTAACATTAATTACTTTAATATCATCAATCGATCTTATTATAGTTTCAATTACATCCCAAGTGTATAGGCAGTTCTATCCTCCAGTCAAGGAATCATGGAGACAGCACTCACATTTATCTCCTCTCCCACAATACGGACATACACACATACAAGCTTCTAACATATTTCCACATAAATCACAGTTTAAGTTTTCCTCTTTGCTATTATTTGTGAAATTATTTGCCTGTTTCAATAAATACTTCAATGCAGATTATTATATTAATACTTATACTTCATAAAAAATTTGAATCAAGATTAATTAAATCTTGAACTATTTCATATTATGTTTAATTAGAAATAAAGAATATCAATGCAAAAATCGATCAAATTTTCAAAATCTTATCCTGTCTTGTTTCTTGCATTCTACACCCGTCTTCTATCTTCTCTTACCTTGGCACACTGAAATTACTTAACGTAGGATCGGAGTAAATGCCCTTCTAGCTTAGTATTAGATATAAAAATTCGCGGTATCGATCTATGTAGATGTTGACATTGTAAAGAGAAAAGATAATTTTGAATAACATATCGTTCAATAGATGCTTGGATTTGTATATTTGATTAGTTAAAAACAGCAAACTTTTTATCTATGTAGATAGTGGAATCCCTAGATGAATAAGAAGAGCGGCAACACAACCGCTATGGTGTTTCTAATTGTAACTTTTGTAGCAGGAGCATCCATATTAGCTAGTATTATTGCACTACTTCCATTGGCTGATGGACACGGTGTTCAGGCACAGCTTCAAAGTAGATTCGTTAGAATCAATAACGAAGCTTTCTCTGCACAATCCCTAAACACTGGTGATACTTTGGTAGTTACAGGAGAGCTCCAAAGTCTTGTAAATAGACCAATGCGAGGTTGGATATCATTGTTCAGTGAGTCTACCAATGCTGGTAATAGATGGGAATTCGTTAGTAGAGATCCACCAGGCAACATAATAGAAATTCAACCACAAGAAACTATTCCTTACAGAATAGAAGCAAAGGCACTTGAACCAGGAATATATCACGTCCACACCCAATTGAACTTGGCAACAGTAGGACCAGGACTAGGCCCCGGACAAACAATCCAAGTAGTCGGTGAACCAATACTTAAACCAATACCTTGGAATAACATAATTTACCAGAGTATAATCATCGCTGCCGGATTAGGAGTAACGTTTGCTACCAGACCATGGCAAGTAATCTAACCTTTTTTTATTTTAGTCTAAATTTTTAATATATATCAATTAATAAAATAATATATTTTATCACGAATATCTATCCCAGAATAACATTATCTGGTTAATTTTACTCATGTCTGGACACTAAAACAAGATTAGAGACACAGCTAGTGGGTTTATACTGTCACTTTATTTCTACGGGATGCTTTTATAAGGCGAATTACGCTAATTATTTTTGTAAAAAAGGACTTATTTTCCATATATGTGGTAACTACCTACTAATTATTTTTAAATCTTGTTGTGATCATGAGCCAAGGGAAATCTTTTTTTATCCAATGAAATAGAAATTGTTATGCAAGAAGTGGTCAGTGAGATTATGTCAAATCAGGTTGTAACCATCGATTCTACTAAAACCGCTTTAGATGCCGCTTTGTTGATGAAGGAAAAAAGGATAAGTTCACTAATAGTCCAAGATAATGATCAATTACTGGGCATTATTACTGAAAGAGATTTCGTGAAGCGAGTTTGCGCACATGACAAGAAATCCTCGGATGTGATGATAACTGAATTGATGTCCAAGATTCAGACCTATGCTGCACCAGATACTCCAGTTGATGTGGCAGTTCAACGAATGATAAATAACAGGATCAGACGGTTACCTGTCATTTCCAATGGAAAAGTTGTTGGAATTATTACTGTGACTGATTTAGCAAAGGAACTGCGTCGCATAATGTTAACACAGGGGATTATAGAACTAATCGATTAGGAAATTGTTTACAACCTCTTACACAAAGCAAAACCATTCTAGAAATGATTGGTTTTAATGAAATTTCCTCCATTAAGCGATGGATATATGTGCTATTTCTTATTATAACTATAACCCTCGTCATTGGTCTTCTTTTAAATATTCCTATCAATCAACTTGCCGGATCAATACTTATTACATCAGTGTTGGTAATCTCGGCAGTTGTTTTTCAGAAACTCGGCAAGCAGTATCATAGCCAAGATGACGAAGCTGGCACTCGGTAAACAAGAATGGAGTTAGATATTCGATCTTGAATCTAGTTACTTACATTTAAAAATTTTTAATTTTTTCTAGGGAAAATACTCCAGTTGATATTGTTATATATATTTCCACTCTTGAGGCATTATCACTATGTCTATTTATAAATACATATCTTGTTTCTTATTGTTAGGTCATGTAAGCTAGATTTATTTACTTTTATCATAATTAAATCAAATCACTAAAAAATGTGATCTTTATTCTACATTTCTTAGATTCTGAATATGTTCATTTACAAAGTCAAACCCTTTTTGCCAAAAACTCTCTTTTGTAATGTCGATTCCATTTTCTTGCAATAAATCTTCAGGTTTCCTCGAGCCTCCGGCAGAAAGAATGCTTAAATATTTTGGAATGAATTCGTCTCCTTCTTTTTTAAATTGTTGGAAAAGTGATAAGACTAAAAGATTTCCGAATGAATACGCATAACAGTAAAACGGTGAGTGATAAAAATGAGGTATGTATAACCACTCGTACCTAAAATCATCAGACAATTTCATGGACATACCGAACTGCTCTTTCAAATTATTCATATACAAATCACAAATCTGATCACTAGTTGTTGAACTGTCTTTACCAACCAGATTGTGTGCATCGATCTCAAAAATAGTAAAATAAGCCTGTCTCATAATGGTTGCATAGAAATCATCTATCTGTTCTGCCAATAAAATACGTTTTTCCTTCTTATTGACATTATTTAACAGTCTATTATTTAGTATCATTTCACCAAATACAGAGGCAGTTTCAGCTAAGGGTAAAGAAGGGTGTTGAACACTTATGGGTTTATCGGATGCTAATACACTGTGAATGGCATGTCCAAATTCGTGGGCCATTGTTGAAATATCTCTTAAGGTTCCATCAAAATTGAGTAAGACATATGGATCTATAGATGGACTGACGGTTGAACAAAATGCACCACTTTGCTTATTATCTTGTAATTTGGAATGAATGTGTTTTTTGGTTACTAGTGATTGAACGATAGTTCTAAATTCTGGATGGAATTCTTCAAAAGCTTCCAGCACTATTTTTAAGGCTTTGCCATATTCAATTTTCTCTCTCTTCTGCTTTTTTAAAGGTGCATACAAATGGTATCTTTCCAATTTTCTAACCCCAAGCATCTTCGCTTTCTCTGTAAAATATCTTTGAAAAACCTTGGAGTTTGCTCTACATGCATTTAATAACGCTAAAACAGAATCATCACTAATATTATTTGAGAGATTCCTTACTGATATGGGAGTTGGAAATTTTCTGAGTTCGATAAATTCATTATGCCAATTTAGAATCCTATTTAAATAAATTTCACCTAATACTCCGCTATTCTTCTTATAAGTAGACAATAATGCCTTGTATGCCGCCACTCTTTCTGATGATTTTGAACTTCTTACTAACGAAATTAATTTCTCCTTATTGGTAAAACGCTTTCTAATTTTTTTCTTACCTTTTGATTCTATATATTCAAACTCAAATGAATTGGACATTCTATCATAAACTTTGATTAAGGCATTCATTCCAGTAACATCTAATATATTGATTATTTTTTCTTCTGATTCATTCAAAGTATATTTAGACATAGATCGTTCGTGGATCAAATAATCTCTATAAACTGGTGGTGCGCCTTTAACTAATCTATTCGCATTATCCTTATCAAGAACTTTCTTAAACCAGAGATCAAAAAATAGCAATCTGTTCGCCGCTTCTGTCGAAAAATTACTCATCTTAGTAACTAATCCTGCATTACTGTTCGAAGAAGTGTTTTCGGCGTATTTAAGATATGCATAACTTGTAATTATGCTTAAATTTTCGGCTATTGCTTCGGAATCACGAATCATTCTTATAAAATCATTTGTAGATATATTAGAATTAAGTAAAAGTTTATATTCTTCAAATGAACGTATCATCGAATTAATTTTGTCTAATTCATCATTGATCTCATCAGCCTTGGGATTTTTGACGAGGTCCGATAAATCCCACTCTCCAGTTTTCAATTTAATTAGGTTGGACATAATTTTAGTTACATATCCAAGCCTTTATTTGTCTTTTTGATATTTTAATTGCCAGGCGTTACTATTTGTCAGCTTGATTTGGAATAATCCTATCTTAGAAATGGTTTATCGTTTAAAAATTAGATTTTGCAACAAATCATATGCTCTAATCGCTTGATTACGCTCCAAGATTATTGCTATTTCATTACTAGTAAAAAACACGTTATGAATAATTATTTTGTGATTTCCTAGGACATCAAATATTCCAAATAAAAGGTTTCTTATCACATCTATATCCTCATAGATTAAACTAATGGTGATCTTGGAAAGTCCCTCGGTAACTTTTCCTTGCCAATCCTCCGCCAAAGATGCTATTATCTTTCGTGAATTTAACATATCTTCCGTAATAATCCTTATCTTTTCTGCAGTCCGGACCAAGTTGTAGTCAAACAGGTGTTCTCCCGACAGTTTGTTCATCATATCATATACAGCGTTGAACGAATCCTGATTTCCCAAATCAATATCTATTATGCTACCTGTCAACTTCATTCTCGCATCTTGTGGGGTTATGGAAGGACCTTGTTTTGATTTAGCGTCTTGATTGTTATACTTGTTATTATCTGATGTGTGACTATCATGTCCACCAATCTCGTTAGCAATCATAGCATCCGCTAATCTTTTAATGGCTACTACAATAGTACCTATATTTACTTTATTTCCCGTTGAAATTTGTACTTCTGTCTGAATTTTATTGGCTATTGCTGTATAGTTAGCGATACCAGACTTGATTGCTTTTGAATACAAATCATTTGAAAGGATTATTTCCTTGACGGCCTGAGGTACGGATGCGTCACGGATGTACATATTAATATATATTAATAGTAATGCAAATAAACCTTACTGAATGAAATGACGATTACAATATGTATAAACTATTACAAGCTAATACTGGTCTATTATAAAATAAGAGATTAGCGATTAAATCATCATAATTCATCCGTCGGATATTACTAAGCTGTTTATTAATCAATCCACTTCATTAGAAAAATGCTTATTCACAAGCTTTTCATCTGAAATATGAATTTGATAAGCCTACTGCAGTTTTTATTTCATGCTACCTTTCTTGTATCGTTTTTCGCCTTCTTTGGCAATGCGATCAATTGAGTTTGTAGTACCTTTTAAAATATGTTTCTTAATTGCGAAACTAAACAGTCTCATATATCCATGGATCTGGATATCCCATTTGACTTCAAGCATGCATTGTACATGAGAAATTTTTGTAATATTCAAAACCTTCTCACCAGTGATTGGACCTTTGGTTATTTGTGTTAGTATTTGATTTGTAGGGTACAGTGTTATTACTTCTTCGCATCTAGAGTTTCGAAATGAGATACAGCTTCTCGTACAATTGTATTTCCATCCGTTGTTAAGTTCTTTACTTTCTTTATTCCATACCAGTAATGTGGATCATTATCAATTTCTGATACGATTTGCCGGATTATCTCCAAAGGGATGTCTGATTTATTCCTTATTAGCATCATCACAACACTCGTTCAAGTTCTTCGTTTCTGTAATTAATTTGCATTCATCAAGTAAAAAGATCATTTCATAAAATTGGACAGATTTTGAAAAATGTAAGCATAAATTGATACGACCCACATGTATGTAGGGATTAACAAGAGATTTTTACAACCTTAGAATTAATCAAAGTTTGATTGAAATTTTTGTTAGTTATCCTATCCCTAGATTATGATCTTTCTTACCGAGTCCTCCCAAACTGACTTTTCCTTTTCCTCTCTAATTTGGCTATTATGGTCCACGTCAAACTTGTCCGTGCTTATATTAATATTTTCTACTTTAGAGAAGATTTGTACTACAGACTTAACAGTTAATTGTTGTGATTTATTTATCTCGGATATGTCTCCAAAAGGCCTATAGCATCGAATCCCATTTCCTCTGCGACTGCCATTATCAGACCATTAGTCATTATCAGACCATTAAACCAGGTAATGATTTCTATTTCTTTGCTAAATATTTCTATTCTTTTTTCCTTCGAACTTAGGATTATATTATTAACAATAGCTACCGCGAAAACTTGCTGAGTGCCAGACATGTGTGGTACATGATAACCACCTGCGGTAAAGATTTGTTTAGGAGTACGGATTTTGTTTATCAATCTAAATAAACTACGGCATAAATTCAAAAGATTATTTGGGTCTTGTGGTTGCTCAGTTCCAGAAAATATTATTATCCTATGATCTTGGTTAGAAAATCTCTCAAACGTATCAACAACTGAAGTTATCAAGCTTTCTTGGATTTTTACCCAAGGTTTCTCAAAAATTCTTATATCCGCAATTTTTTCTGTCTTTAGCTCTCTTATCATATGTTTAGATACTAATCCACCAACTTGGCCCATATCAGACAATGATGTAAATACGATAAATCATTCATCTTTATCTCCTTATACACTTTCACAGAAGGGCTTTGTAAGATATCGAAGTTATGCAAAACATTACCAATTAAATATTGACTCTAATGAACCTTTATGATTCATGATTCATTCAATCCAGTAATGACCCCTTTTCTAGGTACATGACGCTAAAATATCAAGTTAGGAACAATAAGTTTTCATATATGTATTTTAGCAGGAATCATATCAGAAGATGGATAAAAATCCATACTACGATTGCGAAACCAGCTAAATTGGTATTACTCTATCTCTCACTTTTAATACCTTTTAATCTTCTGATAATTTCAATAATTTTTAGACATTCTTTGATGCCCTTTAAAGCTTTTCTATGTTCCCTTGAATAGTCTCCTATACTAATGTTAACTCCAAAGTCTGAGATATTGCTAATTAACTTGCGTTCAATTTCGTCTAGAACAAAGTTTAATTCAATTCTAGATCCTAATTTATTAACACTATTCAGGTCTTGCTGGTTCTTACCTCCGTCGTCATTTCTAATTAATTGTGTTGTGTCGCTATCACCTTTGGTGATGGATGAATTTAGTATCTTGTTACCTGCATGACAGTTCAAGCATAAAATCTCTCCTTTAAATTTTATTTGCAAATTTCCACATTTCTTACATGGTTCAGATAATAGTGTACCTCCCCTTAGTAAGTAGTAAGCTCCTTGTTTTATAGAATCATCCTTCATTTTCTGTCAAGCTATCGTCTTATCGTCTAATTTTCTATCTTCTACTTGGATGCGTTCTTGATTATTTAGTTTTTTAAGTTCATTAACAAGGAAATCCTTATACTTGTTTTTTTCTTCTTCTGTCATTCTGTCCAAATTTGAACTCAATGTCGATCCGATAGCCGAAATGCGATCAATCAAATCCATAGTCATGAACCTTCCCATATTTCCAATTCTAAACATTACCTCAAGATGTTTTTGCATAATATTATGAGCTGATTTGATATCCGAAGCAATCGATATCCCTTTTTTCGTGATCCGGTATCTTCCATTTTCGTGCTCCTCAATTAATCCTTCTTCTAATAGCCTGCCAAGTAGCGGATAAATTAGTCCCGGAGAAGGTTTCCACCTACCTCCTGTCTGAAGAACTGCCTTATCAATAATCTCCTTACCAGTCATTGGTTGCTCTGCAAGTAACTCTAATATGTAATGACGAGAAAACCCCCTTGGAATTGCGCTTCCTACTCTGGACAACCAATCGGATATCATTTAGTGTGTATATATCACTAGCGACTAATTAAAATTTTCCTTTCAAAATTAATAGACTAAATTGTGAAGGTCTAAGATGTTGTAACAGCTAATCCTATAACAACATCACACTTCTTTAACATCCATTGTCCTGCCATTGGTGAGGAAACATGAAATATCTGAGGATTTCTAAGGAAATGAACGAGAGTAAGAATAGTTTAATACTTTCTAAATATATTTATGGAATAGTAGTGGGTTTAATCCAGCATAGTTTTTATTTAGGAAAACGACCTACTTTTTTATAAGCAAGTTGTCAGTTGAAGAATTTAAGCACATTCTAAGAATTGCAGGTAAAGATATTGAAGGTAGCAGAAAATCAGTCGTTGCTCTAAGTGAGGTTAAAGGCGTTGGTTATAATTTATCACAAGTGATATTACAATCCTTAAATATTAATCCGTATCTTCGAGTAGGCTTTCTCACGGATAAGGAACTCTCAGATATTGAAAACGCGCTAAAAAATATTGGTACTGTAGGCGTTCCAAAATGGTATCTAAACAGGCAAAAGGATATGGACTCTGGTGCAGATATCCATTTGATAACATCAGATCTAGATTTTACTCAATCAAATGATATTGAAAGGGAAAAGTCTGTAATGAGTTGGAGAGGATATAGACACATGTTTGGTCTTAGAGTCCGAGGTCAGTGTACAAGGACTACTGGTAGAAAAGCAACCGCAGTTGGAGTAAAGAAAGCAGCAGGAAAAGCACCAGCGGGGGCCGGTGCAAAGTAATCAAGGATGATTAGAATGGGAGATCCTAGAAAATCCAAAAAAAGTTACAATAGACCTCGAAGCATATGGACAAGTGACCAAATTAGTACTGAATTGTATGTAGTAGGGTCTTATGGGTTAAGAAACAAACGCGAATTGTGGAAGGCTCAGACAGAAATAGCTCGAATTAGAAATCAGGCGCGTGCACTATTGGCACTTTCAATAGACGTAAGACAAGAAAAGGAGACTCAGTTATTGAATTATTTATCTCGATTAGGATTGGTTACTAATGAATCTTCTCTTGATGACGTGCTAAACTTAAAAATCGAGGATATTCTTGAAAGGCGACTTCAAACCATTGTGATGAAGAAATCCAATATGAAATCACCTTATCAAGCGCGTCAGCTAGTTGTGCATGGACATGTTAGTATTGGGAACAGAAAAATTAATCTGCCTGGTTATCTGGTTAAACGAGAAGAAGAGTCACTTATACTGACACATTTATTACCAACTCCAGAAAATTCAGAATCAGTTTCTAGTAGCTAAAATTTAGCTATTTCTTTACGATTTTTTCAATATCAACATAATCAATTTTGCCATCGCTATCCATATCATAGCCTTGTACCAATACTTCCCATTCAATTTCATTTCCAAAGTAGTTTGAAAAAGTTTTTTGACTAAAGTTCGTAATGGCAATGACTGCGGATTTTGTACCAATTGACCGGACCCCGGCGATCAGTATAATGGATTTGTCTTGATTGAACGGATTCTTAAACTTGGCGATAATACCCAAATTATCCAAGTGGTACAATTTTCCTTTATCGTCCATCAATCCAGACCAGTAGTTTTCATCATTAAATTTTATAGGAAGAAATCTGTTAAATTCGGATGAAACGATATTAGTACCTGGTCCACCAATTATTATCAAGTTATTGTCCTCTAATTCCTTTTCAGCTTTAGCATCTTCATCCAATTTAACAACGAATCCATTGGGGAGGTTACATACATTTCCTAAGAAAAAGGCCAATTGAATAGCATAATGACCATCCCTTGCAGATGTCTTGAATATACCATGGGGATTTGGCGAACCTACAATTATTAATCCGTCAAATTTGTTTTCCTGATCAATAAATTCCCTCAAAAATTTTCGCACTATGAGGTTTTCAGATTTTTTCTTCCAATCTTCCTGATTGTACACAGGGGAGAGTGACTCTCCCCAATCCATTTCTACCCCATAAGCTGGGAAAGCTGTCCTATACAATCTAGCCGTACCTCCTCTAACAAAATCTGTTCCAGATTCCATAATGGCTCCTATGGATAGTAACTTTCTAACGTAGTAATATGCACTTTGTTCATAAATTCCCAACTCTTTTGCTATTTGAGCTGTATATAGAGATCTTGAAGCCAACAATTTAATAATACTCCATGCGATAGGATTTGAAAGAATTTGTATTTCCTTCTGATTGTCAAATATTAAGATCTCTTTTTCGAAAAATTTGTTCCTTTTTTGGTAGGTTATTCGTTTGTTACTTCCCATAAAGAAAACATTATAATTTTTTTTTTACTGGTATATATATTTTGTTTGTAATCGAGTTGATGTCATGATTGTTTTTTATTTTCTGTTCATGACTTATTATAAATTTTCATATAACGGTATTATCTTTTTTTAATAATTGTTTTAAACTCCTTTTACAATTAATTATTGTGTGTTCTATAATTGGATATAGCGGTCAACTAACCCTTGCGGCACCATTATTGGTAGAAAGTCTAAAGAAAATGGAATATAGGGGTTATGATAGTGTTGGAATTGCTACTTTAAATAAAGGTAACATTCTGGTTAGTAAAGGAGTTGGAAAAGTAGCTGAAGTTGATCAACAATTACATCTTAACGAACTTCCTGGAGAAATTGGAATCGGACATACACGATGGGCCACTCATGGAGGCGTAACAGATAAGAATGCTCACCCACATTACTCGTGCTCCGCAAATATTGCAGTAGTACATAACGGTATAATAGAAAATTATCAAGAATTGAAAGTTGAATTAGAAAATGACGGTCACATATTCAAGAGTCAGACGGATAGCGAGGTGATAGCCCATTTGCTCGAATTAAATTACGAAAAATCCAACTTTAATGTCAGGGAAACCATGACAAGAACTTTTGAGAGAATTAGGGGCTCCTTTGCATTTGTAGCAGTATTTAGTAATGGTACTATTGCAGGTGCTAGGTATGATGAACCTTTAATTATTGGTATATCATCTGATGCTTTGTTCTTATCAAGTGATGTCCTAGGTTTCTTAAAACACACCGATCAAGCTATATTTTTAGACAATGGGGATATTGTGATAGTTGAAAACAAGCAATATACTATTTTCGATAATCAACAAACTATTGTAAATAGACCTGTTACTCAGGTTGCATGGGAATTAGGATCTTCAGAAAAGGGAAAATTTGCTCACTACACTATAAAAGAAATACATGAGCAATCAGAAACTATGTTAAAACCATTTGTCACTTCTAATAACTTTGAATTATTTTGCAAGTATTTAAATGATGCATCCAATATTTACATTACCGGTAGCGGTACAAGTTACAATTCCGGCCTACTTGGCAAATTATTGTTGTCGAAGTTTGCAAAGAAAAAGTCGGAAGTATATATGTCAAGTGAATTCCAATACTTCTCGGATACGGTAGAACCGCTGTCTGTGGTTATAGCAATTTCCCAAAGCGGTGAGACAGCCGACGTACTTCATTCCGTGAAGAGGGCAAAAGAAAAAGGCGCGAAGATACTATCCATCGTCAACATTCCTACTTCCTCCTTAGCTAGAATGAGTGATTGCTATATCTCCCTTGACTGCGGCCCGGAGATCGGAGTAGCTGCTACAAAGAGTTTCTTAAATCAATTGATGATTCTATACAATATTGTATGTATTCTGTCAAACAATAATATCAAATTTGATTCTAAGGAGAGAAAGAAATTACAGGCAATGATCCAAACAGTATTAAATTTAGATAACAAAATTAAGACACTGATCAATTCCCTACATCATGATTTAAAGGATATTTATATTCTAGGAAGGTCGATCCATTACCCAATTGCTCTGGAAGGTTCACTTAAAATCAAAGAATTGGCCTATATTCATGCTGAGGGTATAGCTGCCGGAGAACTAAAACATGGACCATTAGCATTGATCGATAAAGAATCTGTGGTAATCGTATTAAATCCGAACGATGAAACATATCAAGATGTCGTGTCTAGTACAAATGAGATAAAATCACGAGGGGCTTTTATAATAGGGATTTCAGATTTGCATAATGATTTGTACGATATATTTATAGAATTACCAAAAACAGATAGCTACCTCTATCCTCTAATAGAGATTATACCATTGCAGATCATGTCTTACTACTTGGCTATTCAAAAACAGCTAGACCCGGACTATCCTAGAAATCTCGCAAAATCTGTTACTGTGAAATAATAAATAATACAAATTTTGTTTATGTTTAAATAAAGTTACAAACATATTTGTAAATATTGACTTTGCCCAACCTTTTAATTGATAATTGCCTTTTTCCAAATGATTATTTGTATGATCTTGAAAACCTGATATGGATTAAATCCCTAAACAATACAACAAACAATCAAACTAACGTTCCGAAGGAATTTCTGATCGGAATTACCCCAATATATGCGTATATAACAGGCAAGATAAACAATCTAAAAGTCAAACCAATTGGATCAGTAATTGAAAGAAACAAAAGTATAGGGTCGGTTGAAAGTTTAGTCCATTTTGGGACTATTCGTTCCCCTTTAAGGGGAAAAATAGTAGAAATTAATGAAAGTGCAGTTGATAATCCTAAAATTGTCAATGATTCTCCATTTGGTAATGGTTGGATAGCTAGACTAGTATCCTTTAATGACTATGATTATGCAAATTCTGTTAAAAAAATGGAGGATTGTAAAGATGACTTGTTAGCTCAGATTAGAAAATATCATGTTAAATGCTTCAGATCATTTCCTGACTTCCAAATGTTTGAAATTGGAACGGAATGTTCGGCCACTTTAGCCAAACTAGATGAATTTATGGAAAAATCGATGCAAAAGGGTCAAGTAATTAGACTGGTATCAGATGATCCTACAGCTGATCTAGAACTATTGAGATGGGCAGACCAGAATCACCAAGAAATTGTGGAAATACTTAAGGAAAAGAATAAGGCATACTCGGGATCAGAAAATAATGGTAACAAGTTTTTATTCA
>QCWC01000183.1 GCA_013114705.1 Candidatus Nitrosocosmicus sp.
ATTGTTACCCATAATGGCAATTTCAGCAGGGTTTATAATAGTAACAGCCAGCAATAAGATATCTTTGAAGAATAATAAGCACTATGGCAATTCAATATCACAAACAATTATACTAATTGTCATAGTGACAGGAATAGGGGTATTTGGATTGATAAGTACTATAATGTTAATTAGTACCAACACCAATGAAGTTTTTTTTGAGTTATCTGCATTTGTCTCAAACTATGTTACCTCTACCTCAGATTTGGATGAAAGTACTACTTTAATGGGTCAACATTGGATTCGCAGTTTCTCATGGATTCCAATGTATGTACATGATAAAACAAATTTTGTAAAAGACGTATTTCCAGATAGATATTTGAGAGAACCGTTAAAAACGGATGACGTGTTGATGATTGTAGACAGTCAATTAAAACATGATATATTTGATTATTCTGTCCAAGGTGAACATTTAGACGAGATAAGAAAAATCTACCATAATTCAGATAGAACTGGTTTATTCGTTGATAATCCTATCAGAATCTATGACACAAATCAGTATCCATTTACAAATATGAAAGAAAGTAGAGGGCTAGGACTAATTGAAGTTAGATCAAACCAAGCAAATAACCAAATGGCGTTTGCACTTGGCTCAAATGAATCCTCCTATAATACAAACTCGAGTTTGAAAACACCAAAGATTGATTTGCCAACGGTTACCAATCCCAATTTGAAGGTAGAAATAGTAACAAGTGGGCTTAGTTATCCTACGACCATGGCCTTTGTAGGGAATGATGATATTTTGGTTTTAGAAAAAATGAATGGCACAATCAAGCGGATAGTAAATGGAAGTCTTTTGGAAGAACCAATTTTGGATTTAAATGTTGCAAATAAGATTGAAAGAGGATTACTTGGGATTGATGTAGCTAACCAGACATTAAATAACGCTACAGGTGAAAAGACGTATGCCTATCTTTTCTACACGCAAGCTTTGGAAGATGGAAACGATGAATGTTCGGGTGCAACAGTTTGTGATGAGACAACGAATCCATTAGGGAATAGAGTTTATAGATATGAATGGACAGGTAGTGAACTAATCAATCCTATTCTTATACTAGATATCCCTGTAGGACCTGGAGCAGATCATAATGGCGGAGTAGTAAAAGTAGGTCCGGATGGAAATATTTACATACTTTCTGGCGATGGCGATAGTTGTTGGGAAGAGGAATTTTGTACTGGAACTTTTGAAGCCAGTGTTGTAAATGCAGAATCCTCGAATGTTCCCACTGGTCATCCTCCCGATGGTAGAGGAGGGATACTACGTATTACTCCGTTTGGAGAACCCGTTTTAACTGGTGAAAACAAAACCACGGGCTTATTAGCCGATCACAGTCCCTTAAACAAATACTTTGCTTATGGAGTAAGAAATGGATTTGGACTTGCTTTTGATCCTATTTCCAACAAATTATGGGACACTGAAAATGGTCCCGGCTATGGTGACGAAATAAACCTCGTAGAACCCGGATTCAATAGTGGATGGTTAAGAGTCCAAGGATGGTGGCCTGTAGAAAATGCTCAGCCATTACCTCCAGAGAGGGGTTATTTTGGTAGCAAGATGGTAACAATTCCAAACAACTTGGAAACCTTTGCTGATAAAGGACATTATAGTAGTCCAGAGTTTGCTTGGAACATGTCTGTGGGAGTAACGGCTTTAGAGTTCCTCAAAAATGATACTTTAGGAAGGCAGTATCAAAATGATCTCTTTGTTGCGGATTACAATAACGATTACCTGTATAATTTCAATTTGATTGAAGATCGAACCAAGTTGGACCTTAACGGGGAACTAGCTGACAAAGTTGCAAACAATAACAAAGAACTTGATGCCTTGGTTTTTGGAAAAGGATTTGGCGTAGCTACTGACATTAGAGAAGGTCCAGATGGATATCTGTATGTATTATCTCATATACACGGAAACCTATACAGAATAATTCCCAATTAGGACTGAGTGAGTTCGTCCTTAAAAATATCTAGTAGTGGAGACTACTAGTAAAGGATCATAAACTAAAAACTTGGCGACCGCTTAGATATATTTTTCTTTTAACAAATGTATTTCAAAGACATAAAGCTTATCTATCACTTTTATTATAGACTTGCACCTTAATCCTAGCCGGTAACAAGAGATACAAAAAATCTTTTAAAACCAGCTTTGTGGGAATACAATATTCTTACAATATGTAGTTTCAATACAATTTAATCTTGTATATAAATAAAACTTTGGAGTTAAAATTTAAACGTCAATAAGATCTTTGAATTTGATAAACATATTCTTGTTTTAGAAAACAATCGTATGCATTATATAGTATCTTATTAAATTAGTTACTGTGAGATGAGGGAATACCAGTGACAATGCTAAACGTTAATGATACTATACAACAAACTAGAGACGATCAAAAATTTGTCTCTATTATTATCCCTACTTTTAACGAATCCATGAATATTAGGGATCTGTTGAATCAGATTCAAACCCATATTCCTGCTGAAACTAATGTAGAAATTATTATAGTTGACGACAACTCTCCTGATGGAACAGGACATATAGTAGAAAAATACATTGAAGAAAAAATGAATCTAAAGGATTATGATATCAAAACAGAATCACAATCCACAAGTAATTGGAATAAGAATATCTCTATCAAAGTTATTCATAGAAAAGAAAAGGCAGGTTTGATAGCAGCTTTGATAAATGGAATTAGTTCATCAAGAGGTCAGAATGTCCTGATCATGGATGCAGATTTCTCACATCCTCCCGAAGTAATAAATAAAATGATAAGTGAGTTAAAAAAACAACCTAACTGCATTATAGTTGGGTCTAGGTATATTCGTGGAGGAGCAATAAATGGAATGCCTCTTAAAAGATTTTTGCTTAGCGTAGGCGCTAATTTTATTGCCAGACATGGTTTGTCGTTAAGAAATGTTTATGATCCCATGTCTGGGTTTTTTGCGTTTCCCAAACACGCATTAGAAGATGTAGAATTTAATACAAATGGTTTTAAGATATTATTAGAAATTCTGATAAAAAAGAAGAGCGATATTTGTGTAAAAGAGATTCCCTATACATTTAGGGATAGAAAATACGGCCAAAGTAAACTCAATCTCCCAATAATATTTGATTATTTAAAAGCGGTTTGGAAACTCTATAGATACGGAAGGAAATCAAAGAGACAAGATACTCAGTCTGAAAAGAGAAAATCAGTCAGATTCCTTTCAAAGGCAGCCAGATTTTATACAGTAGGAGCGAGCGGAGTTGCTCTAAACTACCTAGTTTCAATCCTCTTGTCAAATGGAATTTTAGGAAGTTTGGGATATTTACAAGCTACAGCAATAGGAATTGCTGTTTCAGTTACAACAAATTTCTTGTTAAACAAGTTTTGGACTTTTGAGGACAATAATATTGAAAGATCCAGATTCATCAAACAGTACGGAATGTTTGTCGGATGCAGTTCCCTTGGCATCCTAATACAATTCTTATCAATATATTTACTGAGCGAATCTGGAATTTCTTATGACATTGCGTTATTATTAGGAGTCAGTATTGCTTCGGTCAGTAATTTTCTGTTTAATAAAAAATTGACTTTTAAGGAGAACATATGGGGATAGCCGGTTTTTACCTTAATTGATCCGATTAGTTTTGTTGGATTGGAATGAAATAATTTACCGTTTGGAATTTGTGGTTCTTATCTGATTATTGGTACGAACATATCGTTTGAAATGTAACGCTCGTAATATTGTGAATCTGCTAAGGGAAGTAAAATCAAAAATATACTTGTGTTATAGATGAAATTTGATATTTGGTACTATGATCTACTTTTAAGTGTAGGCAGATATAGATGTATTAAGGGTAATTCATTAAATGAATGTGTCGCAAGAGACACAGGTTAATTCTTCTTCCAAAGAAAAGTAAACTAAATTTCTAATAACAATATTCACAATCATTTGATTGTGTAGTATATATGAAGAGATATAGATGAACAGAGTTATAAAAGAAATAGATTTGCCTTTTAGTTCTGGTATAGATCTTATTATAAGATCAGATCAAGCTAATATTAAGCAAATAATCTTTTTGTAGCCAGATAGTCATTTTACATGTTTTATGTAGAAATATTAAATCATCTTACAAATATGAAATGCAAACTTCTTGCTAAAATGAGTTAGTAAGCACTTGCTTGTTTGTTATCTATTTGCTTGTGTCCAAATAGATATACAAACCAAATGAACAAAGACAACCAGATAAACCATCTTTGAAGAAAAAGTGTCACGTTTGCGAATTGAATCGGAAATAGCATCATAAAATCTAGAATTAATTATGAAAATCCTTTTCTGCAAGATTTTTGAATAATTGAGAAATCATTAGCATATCCTATAACAATGAGTCCTAATAAAATGAGAACTTTAACCTTGGGTTCATAAACCAATCTAGTGATTTGGTTTATCTCAATTCACAGATTATTCTATTATGATCTAGAGATGGAAAGGAGGTGATCAAGAGATTATGGACTGTTTGATGAAACAAACAAACAAAGGAACAAAGATTCAGCAGTATCCAAGAGACCCGGACTTCAATACTAGCATGTTCCCACCAAACCATTAACTGAGTACAAACCGGCAATTACTGAAAGAAGGAAAGAAGACGAGGATAACATTTTCGTGAAAGGTC
>QCWC01000007.1 GCA_013114705.1 Candidatus Nitrosocosmicus sp.
TATATTAAATGTGAAACAGAAAAACCCTCCAATGATCCCTAAAATAGGTGATGTTGTAGTGGGCTATATTGATATGTTATTTGGAAATATGATATCTGTAAGAATACTTTATATTAATGAAAAGCTTACCAAATCTGGCTTTTCAGCAATAGCTTCTACACGTATATCTTATTCTGGTGGCAACTATAATTCAAATTGGCGTGAAAGAAACTACCGAGGTAAATATGTTTTCAAAGTGGGAGATATAATCAGAGGACGAGTATATAGCTTGTTGAATTCTTCTATCCATTTGACATTAGATGAAAAAGACTTGGGAGTAGTCTATACCATGTGCTTTTCTTGCGGCAATGAGTTTACTAAAGTTCCAGGAGGCTTAAAATGCAATTTCTGTGGTAATTTTGAGGACAGAAAGGTTTCCATCGATTACGGGAAGGAATCATTTACCCTTTTATATGATAAACAATTTCTCAAACTATGAGTTCTTTTCGTGTAGGCTTTCAAGGAGAATCTGGGTCCTACAGCGAAACCTCCGCTAGTATCGAATTTCCAACTCCAAATTATTCTTTTGTTCCCTTCAAGTCGTTTCGCGAATTATTTGATGGAGTCGAGAATTCTGTAGTCGATTTGGCCGTTGTACCAATTGAAAATTCTACAGAAGGTAGTGTAAATGAAACATATGATCTATTAGTAGAAAAACCCCTCTTTGTGATAGGGGAAATATATCAAAAAATACACCATTGTTTAATTATTAATAAGACTTCAACTGTAGAAAATATTTCAACTGTT
This sequence comes from Candidatus Nitrosocosmicus sp., assembly GCA_013114705.1. Taxonomy (GTDB): domain Archaea; phylum Thermoproteota; class Nitrososphaeria; order Nitrososphaerales; family Nitrososphaeraceae; genus Nitrosocosmicus. The sequence goes on from QCWC01000007.1 coordinate 787, forward strand.
TATTCTCATCCTCAAGCTCTGGCTCAATGTAGGAGATACCTTCAGTCAAAATCATTAGAATCTATTCCAATGTACGATACAGCGGGCTCTGTTAAATTTATTAAAGAATCCCTGAAGTATGACGCGGCAGCTATAGCAAGTAAACGTGCAGCTCAAATATACGATATGAAAATATTAGATGAAAATATAGAGGACAATTCTAATAACTATACCAGATTTTTTGTAATATCAAAAACATATGAAAATAAACCCGATCACGACAAGATATCCGTAATCTTTTCTATATCTCATACTCCAGGCTCATTATATTCGATACTCAAAGAATTTGCAACGAGAAAAATAAATCTAACTAGAATTGAATCCAGACCTACAAAAAATGTACCTTGGGAATATTATTTTTTTGTGGATTTAGAGGGTAATACTAACGAAAAAAGAATTTCTGACTCTCTTTCTTCCATTGAGAACATAGTTAAATTCTTCAAGCTACTGGGGTCTTACAAGAGGGCCGAGATAAATTAATCAGATTGCATCCTGGTTCTAATACCGAGGCCTAATATTACTATTCCAGTTATGATGAGCATCATTTGGCCGCTGAATGCTATCGGACTCGCCTTTGAATTTGCACCTAAATTCAAATTCAATATGTTACTACCATCGTTAACAACTTGAATCCTGTATTTTCCATTGATCTCCGATTTAATAGTTTCATTAAAAATTCCATTGATGTCTGTCTCGTTTAATATCAAGTTATTATTTGGGTCCATAACCGAAACTCTTGATCCAGATCCATTGATATAGATATTTGCTATGTTGCCCGCATTCATATCGGGTGTAAAAATCTCTGTTTGATTTGGATCGATCTTTTCAGTTATTTCAACAAACCTCGGAATATAAGAATCGACAATTGAAACAATTCCTATACCAATAAATGTGAAACCCGCAACAAAAAAAATTACAAAAGAAAGTCTTCTTGAGATAATTACCATAAATTGGTTTATCTAGTCAATTGATTTAATATAATCTTTACAATAGTCTAGATAGATCATTCAAATCGCGGTTTCATAAAGTCCAGAGGATTGTAATAAATAGACGACATTGACTATGATGGCCCCCCCTTACTATCGACGTCTTGTTATTGTAATTGGACTCTGATTGATTATTTGTTTCTCTGTTCTTTATATGACAAATATCATTAAATGCTAGTCCATAAAGATGAAAATAATTTGTATAACCTGTATATTTTTTCCGAGCGGGCCTATATAATAAGTAGCAAAATTCGACAATGCTAAAGAAGCAAACAATTTTCGTTTATAATTTTATACAATTCTTCTATTTTACATCCTGATTTTTGATGAATGGATCTATAGCCAATGTTGAAGTTTGAAAAATTCCTCGATAGGCTCCTTTTTCAATAATTTGATTAACGCTAATGCTTGTGGAACCGAAAGTACTGGCTTCGAAAAAAAGTTGTCAGTACCCAATCTCGGACAAGCAACCTGAACAAAGGCATCAATTTCTTTAAAGTTTTCGAGTTTTTCATTCGAAATCTCCGTCAAAGCTAGCAACTGTGTATTCATTCCCAATTTTTTCAGTTCTTTCCTAAATTCTAAAGCTTTGATGTTTGCAAATTGTCCTTCCTTGAGACCAATTATTATTCCAATTTTTCTAGCATCGAGTGCCTTGTACACCGACAAAATTGCTCTTTTTTTCATAATTTCTGCTTCTTCATTTATTTGTGTGAATTCCTCAAAGTAAGGATCTAGCATAAATGTTGGTTTTTCCGTTGAAAGAGCTACGCCTATCGAATGAAATCTGCTCTGACCGAGAAATATGAATGCCTCGATATCATCTTTTATTTTATATAAAGGATGAAATTCGCAACCAAACACTTGTGCATCATTCAATTGGCCTTTTCCCTTTCCTATTTCTACATTGTAGCCATTCTTTTCAAATATTTCTTTTACTATATCGATCTGGTGCAAGTGCTGGCTATCTGTTACTAATGAAATTGTCTTATATTGTCCTTTTAATTCATTTGCGCACTTTAATGCAATTTTATCAAAACTGATGGTGTCAAAAGCGTTTATCATAAATACCTTTTCGCCAAAACTTTCTAAACTAATCGTGTGTCCTATGTTAAATAATATATCTGCACCCAGCATATTCGCAGCTTGAGTATTTAAATCACAGGAACCCCAACTTTTATCGCCAATAATATAGGAAGTAATGTTGAATTTCTCCTCGATACTCTCGGAAACTTTTTGAATTTTTGGTAACAATGGTTCAGGACCATTTAGAGCCACGGAATGAGGCTTCTTTGATTTAATGATTTTGAAAATACTATCCTCATCTATTTGAATCATATTGAATATCTATTTGAATCATATTGACCTTATTCATTAATATTTTTATGTATTTCAAACATCCCAGGTTGAGATATTTATTCTTCTTTATGAGCAATTTCATTTTTAGTACGAATTACATGGGTTTTACAATTGCTTGTTAGAATTTGGTGTCATCGTATTCCAGAGATGATTGCCATTTACTAGAGGTTCGATATACAGGGGTAGTCAATCTTCTATATTTTTTGTAATATTTAATAAATTCCTTATCGGGGCGCGAGGTTATAACTTCCCAAATCGAAACAGTAACATTCTATTTAATTAAAGAACGATGTTTTAGACAGAGTACAATAAAAATAAGATGATAAGAACAAAAAGGTAGTTAGTATTTGTAAAACAAACCAAATCATCCTTCTTGTTACTATTTTCACTATTTTCAAAGTATCCAAATCTAGGATCAAGTTATTAATGGGGTTTCCAAAAATACTTTAATGAGGCAATCATAGTTATAGCGAGATACTAATCAAAAATTTGATTACTCATTAAACTAGTTTATTATACATATGGGATCAGAGGACTATGGTTTCTGAAATTTAACGAGTGTCCAACATATTGTCACTTATTACCAATGTATTCTCCTTGCCCTTTTCTATAGCTTCGTCAACAAATAGATTGATCGTTTCTATCGAGTATAGTCTTAAAATCTCTACTAATTTAAAATTATGGTTTATTTCGTAATTCTTGATCCTTCCTTTATATTTATTTTCAATCACGATTTTATTCTTGACTAAATGGGGCAGAATTCTTTGAACAGACCTCAATGGAGTATCACTAAGCTTACTTATTTCTTTTGATGTGAACTTGAATTGTTGATTTATTATAAAAAAATCTACAATTCTAGCTATATTATTTCTAAAAATCCTCTCAAGAGGTCTATTTTTTAAAACGTCTGGATGAGCATCGTCTTCCATGTGTTAACACATGTCTTATTCAATAAATATCTTACGCCATATTTGGCGTTAAAGGTCTCTTCGCATCGTTATGGCTTTCTTCACGAACCCTAATTTTTCATAAAATTCCACCACATTTGGGTCACAATCAAGAATGATCTTATAACACCCATGTTCATTTGAAATTTCTGTCAACTTGTGAATCATTTCTCTTCCCACTCCCCTTCCTTCAAATCCCTTTCTTGTTGCAACATCTTCGATATGACCAACTCTTCCTCCATTGTGGATAAATTTCTGTTCAATTAATAGTGTAGCTGTGCCAATTATTTTGCTACTCTCTAAATCTTCCGCAACTATTATTATATGATTTTGATTTTCCAGAACTCTGCGTATTATCTCTTTCTTAAGTTCATCATTTGAATAAATGTCACCTACCGTGGTTAAATTGGAAAGAGTTTCAAAGAATCCATTCTCAAAATCTCTTTCCTTAATTTTTCTAATTAGAATTGACATGTATAGATTTACATTAATATTATTCAAAATATTCTTTACCATTTTGTTTGTTCTAAATTTTTGTCTAATATTTCAGTTGGCTAAAATCAAATCCTTTACAAAAAATATTGAATTGTTATTAGTCTACACATTTACTATTAGAATCAGACTATAGAATGTCTTTATTTCATTCACTCGTACAATGAAAGTACAAATTCTTTAGAAATGCTAATTAATACATTTCCTTTAATTAATTATTAGTGTAAAAATAGTATCCATGACATCCGAAGTTGAAATTAACAATCCCTATAAGAATAAGATGGCTAGAATTATGGTAGTAGATGATGAGAAAGATATTCTTAGGATTATTAAGAGAGATTTAGAAATAACCAATGAATTTCAAGTCGAAGTATTTTCGAGCGGACATGATGCGTTGAATTCTTTTAAGAATCATGAACTAGGATATTATGACGTCATTATTACTGATATTCGCATGCCTCGAATGAATGGGTTTGAGTTATATAGGCATATAAAAGAAATGCGTCCTAACACCAAAATAGCTTTTATAACTGCATTTGAAATAAATAAAGATGAATTTACAAAGGTGCTTCCTTCTATTGATGTTAAAGATTTTATAATAAAGCCAATTGACATGAATGATTTGATTTTCAAAATCAAATCGATGTTGGCCGCTTGAAATAAGATCTCAAACCATATGTATAGATTAACTTTTAAATGCTAAGCATAGTATTATCCAGAATCAATATCTTTTTACTAATTCTCGTAATCGGTGTCGGCATTTCATTATCTATACTATCATATCATTATTCTGGTCTGACAGCGGATCAAATTGGGGAAATTGCCTCTAATGATATTAGATCCAATGCTATAATTGAAACAGACGGTCTATCAAAGACTTTGTTACATATTATCGATCCTGTTTCTACTAACTTGGAAATATTATCTAAAATTGTCAATTATAGTAACATTGAGGGAACCAGTATTATTATGGATGCGGTTCAAAACTCCACAAGATCGTTGACCGAAGGTTATTATTGGATAGATGAAAATGGTAAAATCGTCTCCATTAGCAATGTTAACTCTAGCATAATTGCTTCATACAGCGGTATCGACTTGAGCAATAGAGAATATTTTGTAATTCCTAAAGAAACTCATGCTAGTTACTACAGTAGTGCAATAGAATCAATAGACAAAGTTCCTCGATTATATATTTCGTTCCCCGTTTTGGAAGGATCTAATGAAGTATTTAAAGGAGTAATAGTGGCTTCCATAAAAATACATGAACTTGGACGTTTCTTACAGAGTGAATTGGCACCACAGGTTGCAGGAAATGTTGGATTGATGGATAAAAATGGCATTATAATTTATGGAAGTAATCCTTCTCTAATCGGAAAATATTACCTTGGAGAAGAATTTCAATCTCTCGTCCCGGAAGAAATTCGAGGACCTTATAATTCCCTATTGGCCAGATCACTAAAAGGTTCTGCAGGAGCTGAAGACTTGATTCTGTTTGGTGGTAATAAAACTACTCTTACTTATCAACCTGTTTTCATTGGTGGAAAGTATCTATGGACATTGTTTGTTAGTTCTCCTCATCAATTGGCTGCTGAGGTTGGTGTATTGATTAATAATCAGAAAAACTTTAGCACATTGATGATCTTAATTATTGGGGCCGTAGCTCTGGGCATCGCATTCTTGATCCTATCTTGGAACAAGAGATTAGAATCGGCCGTGAATTCTAGAACTATTGAATTAAAAGATGCGAATAACTCTTTGCTCCGGTATAACAAGTTATTGGAATCGGCCAATGAAAAATTGAGTATTCATGACAAGATGCAAAAAGAATTTATCAATATCGCCGCTCACGAATTAAGGACTCCAATTATGCCAATTCTTGGAGATGCCATATATCTTGAAAGGCAATTTGAGGAAGGTAAGACAGAGGTTATGGTTGATAGGGAACAAGTTAGTTCCATAATTCGAAATGCAAAACGTCTAAGGAGACTAGCTTCAGATATTCTAGATATTACCAAAATCGAAAGCCAATCACTAAAGCTCAATAAAGAACAGTTTAATCTTAATGACATAATACAGTCTTCTATAAGCGATATAAAGGCCCAATTGTTAAGCAGTAATCCTGAGCAGCTCGAAAATCTGACAATTAGTTACGAACCTAAAGATATTTTCGTATTTGCTGATAAGAACCGAATTACTCAAGTCATTTTCAATCTTCTTAGTAATTCGGTTAAATTCACCGAAAAAGGTTCTGTTGAAATTATGATAAAAAGTGAGCGCGATACTACTACTGACACTACTTATGTGATAGTAAGCATCAAAGATACGGGACAAGGTATCGATAAGGATATTCTACCTAGACTTTTTACTAAATTTGCTTCTAAATCCTTTGAAGGAACTGGCTTGGGATTGTTTATCTCCAAAAGCATTATTAATTCTCATGGAGGAAAAATTTGGGCCGTCAATAATCATGATAGTGGTGCCACTTTCTACTTTAGTATACCACAACAATGACAAACATACAGGAATCCAAACTATACCGCTCAAATTTCGAAATGTTATCCCTTTATTGCAATTCTGTTTCATACATTAAGCTACCAGATAACAAATCTCTTCCAAACGACATATTTTCAATAAATCAATTGACTAAAATTGACGAAATTCTCTATTGGTTGTTCTCTTTCTCATGCTTGGATTTTTCCAATCGTTTATTCCATGCCTTGCTGGCAACAAATAACAAAACTATAGTTATTAAGAGTGAAATTTCAAGGATTATAATACTAGTTAGAGTGAGTGTTTCAAATATTTGAATTAAAACTACCCCCATAATATTCCCAGTAATCAATGCAATAAAAAAAATCTTTGCCATCTCTTTCTTAGTCATTCTGCGATTATCTTTTCGTATATTGAAATTAAATATATTTTTATTGAATTCAATCTTAGTTTTCAATATGATACTATATCGGGAAATTTTTGAGTTGAATTTGATGTTGTAAACTATATATCAATTCTTGTAATTTATTAGTAAGTTAAATGCGATAATCAAAAACCATTATATCTACACCCGCAAGCCAAATTCACCACCATGCCTATCCTATCTCTGCCCTGCATATCCACATTGCCAGTTGTTCTTGTTTCCGTACTTGCCCCTGAATCCGATTTTTAACCACCACTTGAGGCATCCACTTGTGATTGAACTTTCTATTGGATTATGTGATGTGCCACTAAAGGTCATAAGCACCATAAAGCATACCATATCAATCAAACCCAAAAATTATTGAAAAGTGCATTATTATCTATTATTTCCCATCAAAGTTTGAGATTTGACCTAGTCTCCTTAAGAATACCTTTGTTTTACATGCCTCAACCGTTTTGCAATTCTTATTCTTTCAAGTTAAAACCTTCAAACCTGTTTCAATTATATTTTATCGTAAACTTTTTCAAAAATACTTTTTTCTCCGATTTGTCGACTACTTTTCGACCTTCAAGCTCCTTGTGGGTCATTTCCACTTTGGATCAACCCATCTTTGTATACTTTGCAGCCTTATCTAGAGATTAAGATTCCTATAAACATTATCAAGTACTAGAAAATGGATCGGGCTACCATCAATATTAGGTTATTTGACACTTCTAGATATGGCCCTGTAGTTATGCTTCAATACTATATATTGAATACAATGTTTTGAAAAACAAACTTGTTATTTATTTATCGAACCCTAAGGATTAACTGTAATTACTCTATACTAGTTGAATTAAGCCTTCTGATTTCATGTCATTGGTCCCATTTAGTTGAAAGACAAGATCGAATCTGCATATCTATTTATCCAAATGTTGCTTAGTCGTATCTAATGGTGGCAGATAGGACTATAGCCTTAGACCTGGATTCCGTTTTGGCCGATGTAATGCAGATCTGGTTGGAAGAATATAATAACAGGTTCCATACGGATTTTAAGAAAGATGATATTTCTGATTGGCACATTTATAATGTATTGCCCATAAGCAAAGAAGAAATTTCAAATTTGTTTATAACCGTTTGGAAAAACCGATGGCAAGATATTCCTCCAACTAGTAATGATATCGCTGAGGTAACTAGTCAACTACTTGACCTTGGATTCAGGATTTCCATTATCACAAAAAGAGAACGCATTACTATGCCTTTTGTTTCTTATTGGCTCGACCTTTACAAAATCCCGTTTAGCGACATCATTTTTATTTTTGATGATACATCGAAGAACCACTTTCCATTCTTCCTTTTGGTGGATGATTCTCCTATTAATGCAAAGGAAATTCTGTCTCCTAAGAGAATAATCATTTTTGATCAGCCCTGGAATAGATCACTGACGTCGTATGTTAGAATTGATAGATTAAGTCAATTAATTAATTTGTTGTGATTATCCACAGTTTAACTTCCCATCCAACTCAATAAATATTCTATTTATAGTAGAGGTTAGTCCATTATAGTTACTTAGAAAATTGCAAACATCGTCAAATACTTGATTATTTGAGACAGGCTTTCCAAGATAATCCAACTCTATTTCCTCGTTTTCAGTCGTTAAATATATCTTTAATACATATTCTTTTGAAATGTTATTATCCTTTTTTTCATACTCCCTAAGTTCGATTTTCTTCACTACTCTTCCTTCAAATTCGAACTTATTGTCTAGTATTACTTTAGTTCTATTCAAATTCAACAATAATATCCTATTCTATATTGCATTAACTATTAAAGTTCTGTATAAGAAATATTTTTCATTTCGCTATCTATAATCCAAGAATCGTATCCATTCGGGGAACCATAACTGACTTTCGTGTACGCCAATCCCTTTGGCTAGAATTTCAGGGGAATTGTAGAATACCGAATCAACTCCCAATTCGGAAGCTACTTCTTTATTCAAATCATCTATGTAGGATATTTTGCCGATATATTTTCTGCCTATAAGATCTTTTTGTTGAGTATATAATCCAACCTGCCTGCCATCGACAGTAGGAACGTAACTTACCAATACATGTATTTTGTTTACATTAGATTTCTTCAAATAAAAAACTGTTTCTATGATTGTACCACCTGTTTGTATCGTTCCTTGTATTGAAAGTATTTTTTTATTTTTGGTAACAGGTTCTATAATAAATTTAAGTGTTTTACCATTGGAGAGTAATTTGTTCTTACTTACTTGTTCTGAATAATCTATCATTGGGTCAGAATCATCATACCTGTCTTTTATTATCCCTTCAATCATTTCAATTTTCCTTTTGCTGTTCCTAAACCCTTGATTTAACCCCAATGCCATCGGTCGTGTATAATCCGGTTCGGCTAGAATGATGTCCGCTTCAGCAATCTTGCCAGACAAGAATTGTGCTTGAGCATTCCCTATATTTTTTCTAATCGAATAGATGCTCTTATTGTTGAAAATACTTGACACATGTGATTCTCTAATAAACTCGAATGGGTCCATCAGGATTCTGTTTTTGTCTAATTGAGTTAAGATATCCATTCCATAATTAGAGTTGATGCGTATGAGCTGTCCAGGATTGATTTCTTTTAGATTTATGAACGGAAAGAAACTCTCAATGTAATTTTCAGAAGTAACAATAAAATCATTATGACTTTCGTCTTTTCCTAAAAAGAGAGGCTTAAATCCTGTGCTATTTCTAAAAATATAAATTTCATTATCTATATTTATGACATAATTTCCCCTCAAATGCCTATCCAGGAATTCTGCGGCCTTGTAAGGATCTTTTCTCATTATCAGTAAATCTTTAAAAATAAAGTGAACTTGATTAAGGGGTTCGAAATTCTTACGTTTCATTAGAGGATGCGACAACAATTTATCCAGATCAATGAAAAATCCGTCAAGAGCAAAATTTATTTTCTCTAATCTTTTGGTCATTGGTTTCTTCTTTGATAAATGGCCCACAATAGCACGCATTGGATCCTTTTGATGCTTCAAAACCTTTTCATGAATTAAATCAAATGCTGGCAAGGATCCATATCCGCTAACCTCAAAATTTCCAGAACTAATTTTCCAAAACGCTTTACCACGATGCTGAAGTAATTGCATTCCGCGAAAGACTTGATAAATTGATTTCTCGTTGTTAATATCATCAGTCATTCTACAGGCTGCAATAATCCCACCCATTGAAATTCAAACTTGCTATACCGTTCGAATGATAAATGTTTTGATATACTCAAATTGGTTTGTAAAAAGAATCATACTTGTTCAAAGTAAATATATATTCCAATCCTTCGCAGGTTTATTTCTATTGATAATTGGATTGTTGGGTAAGGCGAATGTAGGTAAATCAACATTCTTTAACGCAGCCACTGATTCATCCGTTCCGATTGCTAATTTTCCTTTTACTACCATTAATCCTAATATTGGTGTAGCATTTGTAAGGGTTCAGTGTGTTTGCACCGAATTGGGTGTAGCTGATAATCCTGTAAATTCCCAATGCATTAGTGGAATCAGATACATACCGGTAAAGTTGATCGATGTTGCTGGATTGGTGCCAGGAGCACATTTGGGCCGTGGATTGGGAAATAAGTTTTTAGATGATGCACGTCAGGCCAATGTTTTGATCCATGTAATAGATATATCTGGATCAACCGATGAGGAGGGCAAATCCGTCAGATCTGGTGAAGGCGATCCGTTTCTTGACATCCAATTCGTGGAAGAAGAATTCGATCTATGGATACGTTCCATTATTTTAAGAGATTGGCAAAAATTAGTTAGAGAAAGTGAAAATCTAAAACAAAAGGTGGAAACTGTTATATCCAACAGACTCTCCGGCCTGTCAATTAGTGAACAATTGATTCGAAACTCTATGGATCAAGTTGGATTGACAAAAAAACCTAGTGAATGGACTGAGAATGATTTGCTATCCTTAAGTAAACAAATTCGTATCAAATCTAAACCAATTGTCATAGCAGCGAATAAAGCGGATCTGCCTGCCTCTGATTCTAATATTATAAAACTAAAAGACCTTGGAAGACCTTTCTTTCCCACGGTATGTGAAGCTGAGCTACTTTTGAAAAGAGCTTCCATTAAGAATCTAATCTATTATCTGCCCGGAGATTCCAATTTCGAAATCAAACGAAACGAAAAACTTTCCCAGGAACAAATTGGTGCTTTAAACATGGTATCCCATGTATTGTCAAAGTTTGGTTCAACGGGTATCCAACAAGTTCTAAATCATGCTTGTTTCCAGGCACTAAAGAAGATCGTCGTTTATCCGGTAGAAGATGAATACAAATTTACTGATAAGAATGGAAATGTTTTGCCTGATGCTAGAATTATTTCGGATAATTCAACTGCTAAAGATTTGGCATTTCTCATCCATAACGACTTGGGAAAGGGCTTCCTTTATGCAATTGATGCTAGAACAAAACAGCGAATAGGTGCTGACCATATATTAAGAAATAATGACATAGTAAAGATAGTAGCCAATACTGGTCGTAAATGAGTATGCTGTGTCTAGGAATAGAAAGTACTGCTCATACGTTTGGGTGTTCCGTGGTAGAATATAATAAGGAAAGACCTTCTAGTGCACCTGAAGACGGATTCATTCTGTCGGAAACAAGAGATATTTATCAAGCATCCGCAGGGTGGGGGATTCATCCAAGGGATGCCTCAAAACACCACTCCCAGGTAGCTACAGACATATTAAAAAAGTGTTTGGAGGAAGCTGGAATCAGTATTAAAAACATCGATCTTATCTCTTATTCTGCTGGGCCAGGATTGGGCCCTTGTTTACGAGTGGGAGCAGTTGTTTCCAGATCACTAGCATCATTTCATAACATACCTCTGGTACCCGTAAATCATGCAGTTGGACATTTAGAATTGGGGATTAAACTTACCAATTCAAATAATCCGCTCACACTTTTAGTTTCAGGTGGCCATACCATGTTGCTTGTTTACTACAAGAATAAATGGAGGATTTTCGGCGAGACTCTTGATATTACACTGGGTCAGCTCTTTGATCAAGTGGGGAGAAAAATGGGTTTTGCCTCTCCATGTGGCAACAAAATAGAGGAACTATCCGGTCTCTCAAAAGGCAGTTGCTTACACACTTTGCCCTATATTATTAAAGGAAATGATGTCTCTTTTTCAGGATTACTTAGTTCGGTCAAATCTTTGATTGATGATAAATCGAACAACCTGTATGATATTTGTTTCTCATTACAGGAAACTGCTTTTTCAATCATTGTAGAAGCTGTGGAACGTGCACTAGCGTTTACCGGAAATAAGGAGTTCCTAATTGTCGGAGGCGTTTCTGCTAATAAAAGATTGTCTGAAATGCTTAATTCTGCATGCATGACCCATGGATCTGTTTTTCATTCCTGTCCACTAAGATATTGTGGAGATAACGGAGCACAAATCGCTTGGACTGGTTCGCAGATTTACTCTAGTGATAAATCGTCTTCCATAATGCCAGAAAATGCTTCTGTAAACCAATCTTGGAGACTCGATAGCGTATACATTCCATGGAGGTAGTACTATTGATTATTATTATTATTAGTTTGTTGATTTATTTGCGATGTGATTTCTTTAGCCCAATTACTTGGATTTAATACTCCAAACTTGTATATTTGATCACTATTGCGTAACTCTATAACTAGTTTCTTGATAATTCTGCCTTCAGATCTTGCTTGGGATATATTTTTAAGTTCAAAATCTATTTTTTCACCAAGCATTTCTTTAGATAATGTAGCAATTCGACCTTTGGTCTTCTCAAAAGCCAGTTTCTTGTTTGTTAAAGTAAGAATCCCGCTCTTTAATGTATCCTCTGAACAGTCCTCGAATAAGATTCCTTTTTCTTTATTGGGGGATTGTGAAGTATTATCCATAATTTTTAAAGTACTGACACATTACTAAAATTATCTATTGGTTAGGGATGGAACTTTGTTAAAAAGGGGTGCCGAATCAGAATTGTATTTGATCGATTGGTACGGAAACCATGGCGTATCAAAGGTAAGAATACGTAAAGATTATCGTCATCCATCTATAGATATCCCGTTAAGGAAACAACGAACTCTTCATGAAGCAAATATTTTATCTCAAGTAAAACTACTTGGAATAAACACTCCTTTCATTTACTATATTGATATATCCAATTTCGAAATTATCATGGAATTCATCCGGGGCAATACGCTCAAGGATGTTTTTTCACCAATATACTGTACTACAGTAGGGAAAATAATTGGAACTTTGCATCTAAACAACGTAATTCATGGTGACATTACAACTTCTAACTTTATTGTATCTGCTGGTGGCGTACTTAGCTTGATAGATTTTGGTCTGTCTTTTATTTCTGAACGTTACGAGGATAAGGCTGCGGACATCAGGTTATTCAAAGAGATATTAAGTAGTATTCACGTTGAGGTATTTGATGAATCGTATGAAAACTTTTGTAATGGATATAACCAAAATTACCCAAAAGTTGCATCTTCAATATTTAAGACGGTAGGCGATATTGAAAAAAGGGGTCGATATTCTAGGTCTGCCTCATAAAAGGATTTTCTAAACTGTTTGTTGTATATTATTGTATAATTTTTTTACACAAACCTCTTTCCTTGTGTTGAACAAAATGGTCTTGACAAAAATCAATTTCACATTCATAGCAATGCCAGCCACACAAAGTATAACAAATATTACACTTTGATATAGGTTTGTTATAGTCAAATTCTTTGTTTTGTTTGTCAGTTCTTGTTTTTTGCAATCTTTTTTGCTGTTGTCTCATATATCTATCCTCTATAGTAGCATAAAACATCTAAACGATGTTTGAAACTTATTCTCCAACTGAATGGATCTTTCAACCTGTTTCATAAAATCAGAATATTATTTAAGCTTTTCAAGCAATATTTAGTACTAAATGTTCGATGTTGTTGGAGATGAGCCTGAATTATTATAATATGCGGGAGGTGGGATTCGAACCCACGAATCCCTAAGGAACAGGGTTGTAGGAAACTTCCAAGCTCTTTCTAAGCCTCGCACTTTTACGACCTGCGCCGTTGACCGGGCTTGGCAACCCCCGCATTAACTCTCTTCATATGTGAAGCCAAATTTATCTATTGTCACCAATTTTTTTGACGCATTGGGTTCCAATAACTAATCTTCCGTTTATTGAAAGATAGGCCGTCTTTAGCTGTCTACAGTATTAAGATATAATTATATAATTATTCATGTAGGTAGATGATTGATGGTTAAGAGGCTATTTGGGACAAATGGGATTAGAGGGGTCTTTGGTCAAGACCTGTCAATCGAGTTTCTAATCGATATAGCATTTTCAATTGGATATTATTTCGAAAAAGGACCAATAGCATTGGGTTATGATGGCCGTTCTTCTAGCTTATCTATTTCAAAAATTGTGTCTGCTGTATTAATGTCCATGGGCATAGATGTTTATCAAATGGGTTTGACACCCACACCCTGTCTTCAATATAGTGTCAAAAATTTGAAAATGTCTGGCGGTATTATGGTTACTGCTTCACACAATCCTAAAGAATATAATGGATTGAAACCAGTTTCTCATCTTGGGTACGAATTATCAAGAGAAGAGGAGATCAAAATTGAGACTATTTACTATGAGAAGCCATTCTTGAACGAGAGGTATAAAGTTATTGGCAGCCTGTTCGATTTGAATGTATTAGACCAGTACATCAATAAAGTGTTGTCATTTGTTGATAGAGAAATTATAGAAAAATCTAATATAAGGATTGTTATGGATTGTGGCAACGGTGTACAATCAATAATTGCTCCTCTTATCGCACAAAAATTGGGCTGCGAGGTCCTTATCATGAATGGTAATATTGACTCAAATTTTTCGGCAAGAGGATCTGAGCCTAAAATGGATAATTTGCTTAGTCTAACAAAGATGGTTAGTGAAAATGGTTATGATTTAGGTGTAGCATATGATGGAGATGGTGACAGGAGTATCTTCTGTGATGAAAAAGGTGTAATCCACTGGGGAGATAAGACGGGATCGCTATTATCCTATCATCTAATAAAGAACAAAGGGCTTGAATCAGAAATTGTATGCCCAATTAATTCCTCCCTGGTAATATCGAAAGTCGGAGATTTGCTTAATAAGAGAGTACATTTTACAAAAGTTGGGAGCGTTGAAGTAACATATGGAATGAAAGATACCAATTCTTTGATCGGTTTTGAAGAAAACGGTGGTTTTTTCTATGGTCCCCTGAATTTGGTTCGTGATGGGGCGATTACAACAGCATTAATTCTGGATATGCTAAGCTACTATAAACAAGGAGATCCTGTCAACCCTGATTACAAGATTAATTTACCAAGCGAAGCTTCGAAACTTTCCAGTATCTATTCTATATTAGGAGAAACATTTCAATACAAATCCAGCATAAATTTATCCAGTAAGGATGATATCAAAAGAGTACTAGAGATTTGTTCAGAACATGGATCTGTATTTAAAGTTGAAAAGGTGGATGGAGTAAAAATATGGTTTGACACCGAGTCTTGGATAATGTTTAGGCCAAGTGGTACAGAACCCTTAGTCCGAATCTATTCCGAGTCAAATGACTATAGCTTGATGAATTCAAAGGTAAAAGAGTATTTGAGTTTGATAAAGAAACATTTGAACAGAGAAATTAACATATAATAACATTTTTAATACTCTTTTTTATCATAAAAAAGAGTGGAAATGATCCCAATGGGTGATTATAAAATATGAGTAAACCTTATTACGTAAAGTTCGAAATACCAAAAGATCTTGTCAATGCTATTTATGAGGCAGTGAGATTAGCTAAACAAAGTGGTAGAGTTAGGAAGGGAACTAATGAGACAACAAAGGCAATTGAAAGAGGAATCAGCAAACTTGTAGTTATAGCAGAGGATGTTGAACCTCCAGAGGTGGTGGCACATTTACCGATTTTATGCGATGAACGATCTTCCAAGTATGTTTTTGTACCTAGCAAAAAGGAATTGGGTAGTGCGTTAGGAATAGATGTAGGATCTGCAGCCGCAACGATAATAGATGCCGGAGAATCTCAACAAATTCTCGAACAAATTACAAATACTATTGATAGCCTAAAAAACAAGCCCGAGTAATACAGGTGTGCATTTAATTAAATGAGCAAGACCGAAGAGAAGGTTATTCCAGCCGAAGTCATCCAAATTGTCGGGAGAACTGGTATAGCTGGAGAAGTGATACAAGTACGTGTAAGAATATCTGAGGGAAAAGATAAAGGAAGAATTTTGACCCGAAATGTTAAAGGTCCAGTTAGAATGAATGACATTTTGATGCTCCGAGAGACCGAACGAGAAGCAAGAAAGATAAAGTAATGCTTAAAATAGGGAGTAATTGTAGGTGGTTAAATAATGAGTAAGAATATTGCTTCTTTAAGAAATTGTTTTTTTTGCGGAAAACGCGTTGATACTGGAAAAGGAATAATGCTTGTAAAAAACGATGGATCGATTCAATGGACCTGTTCTTCAAAATGTAAAAAAAACCTACGCAACTTAAAACGCGATCCACGATTGTTCAAGTGGACAGATAAGTATATCAAAGGTGGCATCAGGAAGCAAAAGTAAAATGGGAATTGAACAAACCCTAATACTTATCAAGCCCGATGCATTTAAACGAAAATTAACAGGTAAGATTCTTCAACGATTTGAGGAAAAAGGCTTTGACATTAAGCAGTTAAAAACATATGACTTTACCACTGAAAAAGCACAGGAATTTTATTCTATTCATAAAAACAAGCCATTTTTCAATGAACTTGTCTCGTTTATATGTTCAGGCACAGTAGTAGCTTGTATATTGGATGGTAACAACGCCATTAGTACTGTTAGAATAATGATCGGCCTGACCAAATCATTTGACGCTTCTCCCGGAACAATTAGAGGTGATTTTGGATTAGGAATTACTGACAACATAATTCATGCATCGGATTCGCATGAAAGCTTCATAAAAGAGT
Source organism: Candidatus Nitrosocosmicus sp. (assembly GCA_013114705.1). Taxonomy (GTDB): domain Archaea; phylum Thermoproteota; class Nitrososphaeria; order Nitrososphaerales; family Nitrososphaeraceae; genus Nitrosocosmicus. The sequence goes on from QCWC01000007.1 coordinate 17,550, forward strand.
CAAATGTAGTATTTTCCTAAGTGCATCTACGTCAGCCAGTAGTAGTAGTATTGGGTCATGTAGACTCAGGCAAAACGTCATTACTAGATAAGATACGAGGCACTTTTGTTCAATCACGAGAAGCTGGTGGTATAACTCAGCATATCGGGGCTAGTTTTTTTCCTATCGAAATAATTCAAGACCTGACCGGTCCGTTGTTCAAGAAATTGACCTCGCATGATAATTTAATCCCTGGATTATTGGTGATTGATACACCCGGACATGAGGTTTTTGCAAATCTTAGAATGCGAGGTGGGTCCGCTGCAGATCTTGCGATTGTAGTGGTAGATGTAAATAAGGGGTTTGAACCCCAAACAATAGAAAGTATTAATATTCTTAAAAATAGGAAAGTTCCTTTTGTAGTAGCAATAAACAAGGTCGATCGTATCACAGGCTGGAAAAAGGGAGCAACAAACTTCATAACTGAAGAAATCAAAGTCCAATCAAAAGAAGTTCAGTTAGATCTTGACAATAAGACATACAGTGTGTTAGGTTCTTTATCTCAATTAGGATTCAGCTCCGAGGCATTTTGGAGAGTTAAGGATTTTACTAAAGAGGTTGCATTGGTGCCTGTCAGCGCATCAAGCGGTGTTGGCATACCTGAGCTATTAACAGTATTAGTAGGCTTGAGTCAACAATTCATGGTCAAAAAATTAGAAAGGCATGAAGGATCTGCCAGAGGAATAGTTCTAGAGGTGAATGAAGAAGTAGGATTAGGACCGTCTGCTAATGTGATACTATTAGATGGTATTATAGAACAGGGAGATTCAATAGTAGTAGCAAAACGTGATTCAGTAGTTGTTACAAGGATTAAATCATTGCTTTTGCCTAAACCCCTTGATGAAATGCGAGATCCACGAGACAAATTCCGTCATGTGAAAAAGGTGATTTCAGCGGCAGGACTAAAAATAACATCACCAGACCTTGAGGGTGTAATCGCTGGAAGTCCATTATATGGTCTTTCATCTACAAATGATGAGGCGCGATTAAAAAGTTTAGTCGAGTCAGAAGTTAAATCTGCAATAATAAATACCGATTCTAATGGTATTATTCTTAGATGTGATACTATCGGTTCAATTGAAGCCATATCCGAGATGTTAAGAAAAGAAAACATCCCAATAAGATCTGCAGATATCGGTCAGATTAGCAGAAAAGACGTAATGACTGCATCTGCTGTTAAGGAAAAAGATAGATATCTAGGGGTAATTTTGGGTTTTAATGTAAAGATTTTGGAAGATGCCGAAAAAGAATCAATAGAAAGGGATATCAAAATTTTTAATGAAAAAGTAATTTACAATTTGGTACGAAGTTATACTGATTGGGTATCATACCAAAAAAATCATGAAGATTCTATTTTATTTAATGAACTATCACCGGTTTGTAAATTTGAATTTATGAAAGGGTATGTTTTTAGAAGAAGTGACCCTGCTGTATTTGGAGCAGAAATTAATATCGGTAAAATGAAACAAAAAATGTCTATCATGACCCCTGAGGGCAAGAAGGTGGGTGTGATTCATCAAATCCAGGATAAGGGTAAATCCATCGAAGAAGCAACTCGTGGAATGCAAGTTGCTGTCTCAGTGAACGGTCCCCAGATAGGGCGACAAATCAACGAAGGGGATGTTTTTTATACTTATTTGGATAGCAGGCAGGCCAAATTGCTTCTTAATCGATTCAATAGTAGATTAGATGAAGAGGAAAAAAAGATATTGGAATTAATTGTTAGTATACGTAGAAAAATGGATCCAGCATTTGGATATTTGTAATTTCCTCTTTGTTGTAACTCATCTGATATTTATATAGTGTATGACTGTAAATAATGTAAAATATATGACTGACTTCAATATCATTGGAAAAATCTATTTTGCTCCTAACACCTCTGATACTGAATTAATAGAAAAGGCCAAATTAAGATTAAAAGAGAATGGAATACCTGAAGATATAATTGAAATCAATTATAATGTTCAAGAACTAAATGAAGGTGATTTATACATAAGCTATGACCCTCCAGATTTGGTATTGAGAAAAGTTTATGCCAAAACTCAAAGCGGTTTTATCAAGATGAAAAGCTTGAAATCTATTAAACTTTAAATTACTTAATCGTGGTCTGCTTGATTTAACTCTTTTATCAATTCATCAAAGTTTTTGTCAACTTTAACCTTTGTATCTTTCTCTCCAGATGTATTTCTAAGAACAATCTGTTTCTCGTTTTCTATTTCGTCCTTTTTGAGGATGATGATGTTTTTGCTTTTCTTGTTTTCGGCTTCTACTATTTGTTTTGAAAATGATCTTTTCAACAAGTCATATTCTATTGGTATATTTTTTCTTCTTAAAACTGACGCCAAATGCTCAGCATACCCAAACAAATCTACGGAATCATAGATTATGAAATTAATATATTTCCTCTCAATATTTACAAGATGTCTCATAATATTTTGATGCTTCATTGCCATGATCATGCGTTCAACGCCACCAGCTGCGCCTGTTGCTCCTGCGTCCTTTCTTCCAAAAACTTCTGTAAGATTGTTGTAGCGTCCCCCTCCAACAATAGAACCAAAATTGTTGTTTGTATCCACTGCCTCAAAAACTATTCCAGAGTAATAATCCAATCCCCTTACTATCCCAAGATTGATTTGAACATTAATTACTCCTTTGTTTTTTAATGAATTGGTGATTTTTTCTATTTCATCCCATGCTGACAGGCCAAAGGGTCTTATTACCTTGTCAATCTGATCAAATGAACCCCTGTTATCGGCAAATTCCATAATCTTTAGTAAAATTTCTCTACCAATCCTGTCTTCATATTCCTTTAATACCTGTAGCTTTCCTTTCTTAGGTATTTTATCAATTGCTCTATAGATCTCAAAAATACTATCATTTTTTGAAATTTTGAGTATTTTTTTTATATATTCTTCTAAAAGTGATCTGCTATTGATTTCTATAACTATGTTTCTTAAGCCTAGTTTATTCAGAAAGACCGAAGTAAACTCGATAATTTCTGTATCAGCTTCTGTGGAAGTAGGACCGTAAATTTCGATATCCCACTGATGAAAAAATCTATATCTTCCTGCCTGTGGTTCATCATACCTCCAAACACCCCCAAATGAGGCAATTTTAGCTGGGATCTTAAGATCTCTTCTTGAAGCAAAGTACCTTGTTAGTCCAATTGTTATATCAAATCTCAGGGCAACTTCGCGATTCCCTTTGTCTGTGAAGTTATAGATCTCTTTAGTTATCCCTGGACCAGACTTGGATTCTAAGGTAGACAATAATTCTAATGGGGAAGGTTCCATAATTGTGAAATTAAAAATTTTTGCAGATTCAATGAATGCATTTCTTATCAAGTTGATGTTTTCAAACTCTTCGGGTTCCAGATCCCTCATTCCCCTTGGCAACAAAAATTTCATTATAGACTAGAGTGCTGTGATTGTTTCAATTTAGATTTTCCGGTTCATTATAATATCTATTAATTATACATTTATCCACATGTCTCAAGGAAGCGTTGAATATCTTGACCACATGACGGATGCATATCTTCGTATACGTGGGAGTAACTTGGAGGAAGCATTTGAGTATGCTGGAAAAGGATTGGTTGGTACAATGTATGAACTTGAAGGAATAGAAACTAACAAACAAGTTCTCATAACGGCAGGAGGAAAGGATCTGGAAAATCTCTTGTTTGATTGGCTTGACAAAATCTTGTTAATTGTGTTAATCGATAGAATAATTATGTCCGAATTTAAAGTCAAAATCATTCATGATGATAAGACCGGTCATTATGCCATCCACGGTTATGGAAAAGGGGAGCAAATAAACCAAGATAGACATGAACTAAAGGTCGAAATCAAGGGGATCACATATCACGAGATGAAAATTCTTGATAATAAGGATAAAGGAGAGGTGATGTTAGAATACATCGTAGACTTGTGACGATTACTCTGTATATTTGTATTTTGGTTTAGATTCTGTGAACCTATTAGTTGGACTTTTCTCCTAAGTTCTTTAGGACAATTAAAACGCAATTAAAGCGTTAATAAAGTCTTATATATCAAATATCGATATAAAGAATCCGTAAAAATGACAAATGAATCGGGATCTACTACCTCTAATACTATAGTTGAACTATCAGAAAACAATTTTGAATCATTTATTTCCGAAAATAAAATAGTATTAGTTGATTTCTGGGCAACGTGGTGTGGTCCTTGCCAATTTATGTTACCAATATTTGATAAACTTTCAAAAAAGTACTCGGAAAAAGTTCGGTTCGGTAGATTGAATGTAGATGACAATCAGTCCATTGCAATGCGTCTGGAAGTATATGCTATTCCTACATTTGTTATGTTTGTTGATGGTAACGCCATAGACAGAGCAGTTGGTGCAGTCGGAGAAAAAGGATTGGAAGCACTATTACAAAAGAATCATTCTTAGATAAACAGCAAGTAGGTACATGCGAAATAATTTATTCTAGATTTACCTTTTTCTATAAGACTGAAGCCAATGTTGATATTTATACAACCATACCTAACATTATTTAAAAGTAGCAATTGAGATGAAAACTCGCATTCGATTATTAGAAAGAATTTATTATTGATATAATTTAGTTATTTTAAGTGAGACAAAATACTTGACCGAGACTCTTTCTTATGATATGATTATAGTAGGATCAGGGCTGGCGGGACTCAGGGCTGCAATTACTGCGGCATCTAAAAATAAAACTCTAAAAATTGCTGTCCTGTCGAAAGTACAGGTAATGCGTTCTCATTCTGTATCAGCTGAAGGTGGAACTGCTGCAGTACTTTATGATAATGAGGGCGACAATATAGAATCTCATATTTATGATACCATAAAAGGGAGTGACTTTTTGGCGGATCAAGATGTAGCAGAAAGACTAGTTAATTGGATTCCAAGGGAGATCATTCAACTTGACAGATGGGGAATGCCTTGGTCTAGGCGTGAGAATGGACGAATTGATCAGAGAAAATTTGGCGGATATTCTTTTCCAAGGGCTACTTATGCTCAAGATAAAGTTGGATTTTATGAGATGCAGACTTTATATGATACCTGTCTTAAATTTGACAACATATATTTCTTTAATGAGTGGTTTTGTACTTCTATTCTCCATGAAGGGAATAACTTTCAAGGCTTTACTTGCATAGAAATGAGGAGTGGGAAATTTGTGAAAATTACTGCCCCATCTGGAATAATCTGTACTGGAGGTGCTGGGAGGATTTTTAGCTTTTCTACGTATGCTTATTCCTCTACACCTGATGGCTTGGATATGGCTTATCGTGCTGGAATGGCATTGAAAGATATGGAATTTGTTCAATTTCATCCCACAGGAATTTTACCTTCTGGAATATTAATTACAGAGGGTGCTCGTGGAGAGGGTGGCTATTTGATCAATTCGGAAGGTGAACGCTTTATGAAAAACTATGCAAAAGAAAAGTTGGAATTAGCACCTAGGGATGTAGTATCTCGTTCTATGATTACTGAAATCCAAGCAGGGAGAGGGTTTAAACATATTACAGGGGTTGATTGTCTGAAATTGGACCTTACTCATTTAGGTGAAGAAAGAATTAAGGAAAAGCTTGCTGGAATCAGGGAAATTGGAATAAAGTTTTCCGGTATTGATGTAATAGATGAACCAATTGAAGTAAGACCTGTGTGCCATTATATGATGGGAGGGATTCACTCGAATGTAGATGGAGCAACTGAGTTTAATGGATTGTGGGTGGCAGGCGAGGCATCGTGTAATAGTACTCATGGAGCCAACAGATTGGGTGCTAATTCTACTTCTGAATGTCTAGTTTGGGGTGCAATAACAGGAGAACTGGCTGCCAATTATGCCTTGAGTAAAAAGAATGTTTCAATAAATATCGATGCTAACCAAGTATTGCAAGAAGAAAAAAGAATCTATGACGGAATATTTAGAGGCAGTGGCGATGTCAATCCCTATGAAATCAGAAAGACTTTGACAGACACTATGGATGAAAAGGCATATGTTTATAGAAATGAGAATGATTTGATAGATGGACTAAAGAAAGTCCGTAGTCTTAAATTATTGTCATGGAAACATGTAGATGATCAAGCAAAGGAGTACAATACTAATTTTACGAATGTGATGGAGCTTGATTCAATGTTACGGGTTGCGGAAGTAGTTTTGTTGGGTGCAATAAATAGACGTGAATCTAGAGGAGCTCATTCGAGAATTGATTATCCTAATCGGGATGATAATAACTTTTTAAAACATACTCTTGCATACTATGTTGGTGATAAGGAGCCAAAAATGGAGTGGCACCCTGTTATATTTACAAGATACGCTCCAGTGGAGAGGAAATACTAATGGGACTCAAAACCGAAGACGACAATAATTCTGAAATTAATCCAAGTAATAACGTCAGGGTAGATAATGGGCGTGAAGGTTTAAAGGGCTGGCTTAATCCCACACGTTATGGTTGGGAGAGAGTTTCCTATTGGCTGCAGAGGTTAACTGGAGTTGGTCTATTGATATACTTTGTAGGGCATATATATGAAACTAGTTCTCTAGTCAATGGAATAAATGCATGGAATAGTATGTTGGAGTTGACTCAGACAACCGGAGGACATATTTTTCTAATGTTAGTTATCGGAGCAAGCACTTTTCATACTGTTAATGGAATAAGGCTCATTTTTACAGAGTCGGGAATAGGATTGGGCAAACCTGGGCGTCCAGATTATCCATATGACGCTACTTCGCTGAATTATAAACAAAAGTCTGGAATATGGGTTGCGTTGATATTAGCTGCAATTGCCATGCTTTATGGTGGAATGGTTATGTTCGGAGAGGCTGGCTAGAAGTTTGTTAATGGATTGTGGAGATATGGTAATTAGAAATTATTTGGAGTATTGTGTATAAAATGCCGCTATTAAAATTACGAGAGAGTCAGATAATGAAAATTCATTATCTGACTGGAATATGCGCAGTTTTCTTCGTAGCCGTTCACATACTATTTAGGCTAGTCATGCCATTTGGACAGAGTTTAGAATATGAGAATGTAGTAGCCAACTATCACAACGTGTATTATGTTGTACTGCTAGAACTAATATTGATTTTTATTTCCATTCACGGGTTCAATGGTTTACGTATCATTTTATTAGAGCTTAAACAAGATCAGTGGTGGGAGTCCACAATGACTATATTGGTGTTGGCTGCAATGATTGGTGTCGTTGCCTATGGTACAAGAACTATTATCATCGGAAGTGGTTTGTGAAATGCCGGGAAAGTATTGTAAACCTAGCTTTTTCAACAAATGTGTTAAAATGATGACCGAAGAAAAGTACCAGTACAAGAGTGAGTGAAATGAG
>QCWC01000184.1 GCA_013114705.1 Candidatus Nitrosocosmicus sp.
AAGAACACTATAGCTATGCTTGGAATCGAGACAGAAAACAACAGGGCAGCTCACATGTCGGGGCGAAAGGGGATATTCGTTGAGGCAGACCTTGCATTGAAATCGCTTGAACAAAAAGCAATGTTGGAGACAAGAAAAAGAAATCCCGAGATACGTGAAGATGAAATGAGGAACATTTCTAAGGAGATTGCAATTTCAGCCATTCGCTATTATTTCATAAAGTATGATTTTGGAAAAATGATTACTTTCGATTTTAACGATTCTTTAAGTCTTGATGGAGATACTGCCCCTTACATTCAATACGCATATGCGAGAGGTAAAAAAATCGAAGAGAAATTAAGGGAAATGAATCATCAGCCTAGTTATAAGGAACTTTTACCAGATAAATCCACTATTGAATCCACATGTGCGGAAATGGCTCTAATCAAACATTTGTGTAGGTATACTATGGAACTAAACCACTCGTCTCAAAATGCCAATCCTAAAATCATGGCAAAATACCTCTATCAACTTGCTACATTATTTAATAACTTTTATGAAAGTTCACCAATTCTAAGTGAATCAAACACTAACTTGGCGCATTCACGAACCATAATTATGAAAAAATGCTTAATCGTATTTGAAGAATGCATGGAAATAATTGGGATTTCACCGCTTAGAAGGATGTAATTTAATGTAATAGGCAAAAAGGTTAATAAATCACAAAAAATCATTTTCCAATAGTTTGATAGATATTTTTGGCCTGTCTGAAAAAATAATTCTACAATTCCCGGGCTTAACGCCTCATTATACTCAACATCCTATTTTTCCGGACATGTTCACGTCTGCAGTTTTGGCAGCAATTATTGCTATAGGGCTAAATCTTGGCATGGCCATGTTGCGAAGGAAAACAACTAACATTGAAAAAATGAAAACGGTAATGAAAGAAACTGGCGAATGGAGAAAGAAATATACTGAAGCAGTTAAAAAAAGGGACAAACAACAAATTGAAGAATTAAAGAAAAAGCAATCTCAGATGCAAAAAATGAGTATGGAGATGCAGCAACAACAAATGAGACCAATGATGCTTTATATGGTCCCATCATTTATGTTATGGATTTTTGTATTTCCCGCGATATTTGGCCAGACGGTGGCATTGTCACCGATTGCAATTCCTTATTTAACTTGTTCCGATGAGAATGTAAAGCTCGATACTCCGGTTCAAACTACAAACAGCACCAACACTGAGGTCAAGCAGGGCCCCTGTAAGGTTCCGGGTCAGGTATTCCTATGGGGATGGTTTTTATTAGTTAATTTTGCATTTACCGGGATAGTGGCTAAGGTAACCAACACAAGTATTCCCACTTTTTAGGTAATGCCTGTTAAGCATTAGTTGGCATCATACCTAATCAAAAAAAGAATATATTTATTCGTGAACAATACTAATATCTATAATGGAAAAGATTTTCGGGAAGAAACTTTTGTCGGATAAGAATAGTTCAGAGTCTTCCCCTTCTGCTGGCAGTTACAAAATTACTGAAGATGACATAAAGAAGGTTAATTTGTATAACAAGGGAGTTAACAAGATGTCAGAAGAAAAATTTGAAGATGCTATCAGATGTTTTGATCTTTCACTGAGAATAGATCCCTATTTTGTAGATTCACTAATTAAGAAAGGTTATTCTCATTTTCATTTAAAACAATATAATTTAGCAATTTCGTTGTTTGACCAGGTACTTGAAATCGATATTAACAATGCCGGAGTATGGAATCTTAAGGGTCTGGTCTATTATAAAACAAAGAGCTATGAAAAAGCTATAGAATGTTGCCAAAAAGCATTAGACATTAATCCAAATGATCCCATGGTATGGTATAATTATGCTTGTTATTTGACTTTGGATGGCAAAGTAACCGAGGGGATGGAAGCATTAAAAAAATCTATAGAACTCGACATATCAAATGCAAAAAAAGCTGTCAAGGATAGAGATTTTGTGAGTGCAAGAATGGAGGAAGACTACAAACGAATAATAGAAGTTGTCATTCTGGAATCTATCCGACAAGGCAATGATCACCTAGGAAAGATAGTGTGGATAACGGGGCTGGATAGCATTGAAATCCAAGATGCAACTACTCGTCTTGCCAACAAAGGCTTACTCATTAAGAATATCAAAAAGACATTTACAGGTAGGGATGAACAGTATGAGCTTACCAAAGAGTTGATCTCAAAAATTGGGGTAGAGAAAAGAAGCACAGGATCAAATTCGAAACATTTTGAACCTAAAAAAGAGGTCTTATTCTCTTCTCAACAACTCAAGGATATTAGTAAAATCTTGTACGAGGCTTCCGAATCATCTGAGAAGGGCGACTTTAAGGCGTTAATGCAAAACATTGATCAGTTGCTAAACCCGATTTTACATGGTACGTTAATACTTGATAACTTCTTTGAAGAACATAGGGAATTGCGGCTATTCAATAGCCGATTGCGAGAAAAAGGACAAGAATATCTTAATTCTAACAAGGACGAGATCTCTAAATTTATGCTGGAAATGGATAAGAAAATCAGAGGATAACATGTAACTAGATTTGAACCATCCTATTTCCCTTTAACAAAAATTTGTTTGCAGATAATAGTTTCAAAGCTTTAACATAAATCTTGTGTTCTTCAATCAAAATTCTTGCAGAAAGGGATTCTATAGTATCATTATCATGTACAGGAACGCATTCTTGTAGAAGAATCGGTCCGGTATCGATGCCCACATCAACTAAATGTACCGTACAACCAGTAATTTTGACACCTGCGAGAAGAGCTTGTTTTTGTGCATGTAATCCTTTGAAAGACGGGAGTAGAGATGGATGAATATTAACTATCTTGTTCTTGTAGGCCTTAATAAATTCAGGTTTCAAAATCCTCATGAATCCGGCCAAGCAGATAAGACTATTATGTTCAAAAATTTCGTTTCTCTGCAATTCCGTCATTAGCTTTTTGTCATACATCTGTCCATTTTCTTCAGGCAAAACAATTAATGTCTTGACTCCAAATTCCTTTCTTGCAATTTCCAAACCTGGCGCTGTGGATCTGTTTGATACTACTATCACATCTTTAACTCCCTCAATCTCTCCACCCTGAATGGCTTGAAGTATTGATTTCATATTACTCCCTCTCCCTGAAATGAGTATAGCGATATTCATCACTTTCCTAGATAATCAATCTAATAATACAATATTAAATCAACTGTTAAGACTAATCTTATGTAAACTTTGCCAGTAATGTTTTTGGATCAATTTAAAATCAGTTTCGATAATATTCTGGTGCAATTGTATATAGAAATCAGCACAATAATATCGAGAACTATTTTAGATTATCAATTTTGTAAAACCACCCCGTCATAAAGAAGCTTCAACGATACTATGACTAATAGTCCGCTAAACAATTTCAATATAAATGAAGAATTTACCCGCATCGACAATAAGCTACCTAGCGTACCGCCTATGACCGCTCCAATTGAAAGTATAAATCCCATTTGATAATCGGGCCTACCCTGCAACATGAACAACATCAACCCCGAGATAGAAGTGAAAATTAGAGCAAACTGTGACGTTGCAGTCGAGTTTTTCACATTGAATTTCATTATTACAATTAAACATGGTACAAAAATTATTCCGCCTCCGACTCCAAAACTACTCGAAACAATTCCAGCAATAAATGATAAAGACACTAAAACCAGCAGTCTTAGGTTTCTTATAGATAAATGCACTGAATTGAAATTAAAAGGAAGCTTCGAATCATATGTGGAATAAATCCTTTTTCTAAGGAAAAGATATATCGCAGTACCCAGCAGGATTACTGCAAAAAGATATCTAAATTGTTCCATAGAAAAGATATTTGCAAAATGCACGCCAATGAACGTACCTGGTATAGACGAGATTGCCAAAATAATTCCAACTTTTTTTACAACTAATCCTTTTCTCATAAACTGAATTGAGGAAGAAATGCTAGTTGAAAATACAGCCATTAAACTTGTGGCCGAAATTTGTGAGGGGAGGTAGTTAAGAAGGCTGAGGAAAGGTCCGTTGACTATTCCACCGCCTACTCCTACCATAGAACCTACCAATCCGGCAAACAAGGAAACGAAAAAACCAATAAATATTTCAATCAACGCCAATTCACGCATACTCTTTGTGCTTAATTCTCCAATCTTATCATATCAGAATTCCTTTGAAGATTTATTCGCCCAGTAAAGAATCGCAATGGTGCTAATTCCAGATCCGATAACCCCTGCTATTAGTGCCTCGTAAAAGTACTTTGTAAATAAATTAGGCATAAAAGTACTGAAAAAGCTAGTTATAGATGGTAAGGCCGAATAGATTAAGATACCCCCAATAAAACCAAGGATCCAAAATAGTATGATCAAGAGTACCCTATTCACTATTAATTCCCCATTAAGACATAAGGGGTATATTTTGTTTTGTTATTAAATTTTTCATAGTGGACGTTGGCCCTGTTAACTTAACGTGATTTTTCAAATGTTTTCCAATATTTCATATGGATTAGGATGAATAATATCAGAACATTATGTCTCAAATCGTGCATAAACTCCAAACAAACTTGTCGAAAGTGAGTAGTTTGGCTCAATGACAATTCAAATTTACCCTAATTCAAACGCTTAAGTTAACAGGGCC
>QCWC01000185.1 GCA_013114705.1 Candidatus Nitrosocosmicus sp.
CCTCAAACTCGTCGTCATCGTCCCCGAGCACATCCCGATCCACGACATGTTGCGGATTCGCGAAGCCGCGCTCGCGCACGGCGTGGCACATATCAGTTTCCACATTAGGAAAAAGCCCTTTGATGAGTAAAATAATAAGATACAAGATCGAAAACAATATAAAAAATATAATAGGGCAAAACGATATCGATAACATAATAATTCAAGAATTTGCCAGAGAACAGGTTAAGAAGTATATAAAGAATCAACAAGAAAGAAGAAAATTTTTGTATGGTTTACTTCATGATAGTGAGATTCAAGAATTAATATCCAAAAAAAACATTGATAAGGTCAAAGAAAGAATCATAAGAACATTAGACAAATGGGAGGGCAACAAGATCGGATGACGCTTTATTTGGGAGTACAATCATCACAATTTGTCAATTTAAGGGTGACCTTCAAGAACTCCCCAATTCATATTTTAGAAAAATTTGCTTTTAAGGATATTTTTGGCGCTCATCAATATCTGTTGAATTCATCTGAATTACAAGAGTGCATTATCTTGCAAACATGTAACCGTGTAGAAGTTTATGGAGTGGGACCAAACCCGCAAATAGAGAGTATCATTAGAGGCTGGTCTGCTCTAATAGATCTACCAATAAACGAAGTTGAGAATAACGTCATCACCAACGATGGAGAGGAAGCTGTAAGACATTTAGTAAAGCTTACCTCCGGATTAGACTCTTTGGTGATAGGAGAGGATCAAATTTTAGGTCAAGTAAAGAGATCACTTGAATTTTCTAGGAAGAATGGATTTGCAGGTCCAAACCTTAACGTTTTGTTTGACAAGACAATCAAGATAGGAAGCAGAGTCCGTGCGCTTACTGGTATTAACAAAGGCAGTACATCTGTTGGCTCCATGGCAGTAAATTTAGCTTGCGAGTATTTTGATGATATTAAGGAAAAAGAGATTCTACTTATAGGATCTGGAGAGGGAGCAAGCTTGATCGCAAAATCTTTAAAGCAACGAAACATGAGGTTTTTTGTTACTAGTAGAACCTTTGAAAGAGCACGTTCTTTTGCTGAAACTGTTGCAGGTTCCCCAATACCTTTTGAAGCGGCACTAGAGAAATTAAATGAGAACATAGATATAGTATTCATTTCCACTGTAGCGCCTTATTACCTCTTAACCTATGAAAGAATTGCTAATATGATGAAGAACAGAAATAAAGGATTGATGATTTTTGATTTGTCTAACCCCAGAACTGTTGAAGATAGGATCGCGATGTTAGAAAACATCAAGCTAGTTAACATAGATCAAATTTCAGAAATAGTTGAAAAAAATGTAGGTAGGAGAAAAAAAGAAATCCAGTCAGCTGAAAAAATTATAGACGAAGAGATAATAACCATCAAAGAAATGCTAAAAAGAAAGAGCTCCGAGCCGGCTATAATAACAATCTTTAAAAATGCAGATTCGATAAGGAACAAGGAATTAAAAAAAGCTTTGTCATTAATCGGTAATAGAATGAATGAAAATGACATCAAAATACTCGAACAATTTTCCTATGCGCTAGTAGAGGGAATTTTGTCAACGCCCATGAATAATCTAAGAAAAGAATTTTCAAATAATAAGAACGAAAATGAATTGATAAATTTAGCTTTGAAATTATTCAATTATGAGAAACCATAAATCCCAATATGCCTAGACGTGATGGAAAAAATAATAGGAACCCTTCCATGAATAATCCAGAGTTTTTAAACTACGATCATCAACAGAGTTACAATATTTTTCCAAAAATGAGACTGAGACGATTCAGAAAGAATTCTGCGATTAGAGATCTGTTTCAGGAAATACGATTGTCTTCAAAAGATCTAGTATTACCCTTATTTGTTCAAGAAGGTCTAAAAAGTAATCAACCAATAGACTCGATGCCAGGTGTTTTTAGATTTGCACCTAATATGGTAACACATGAAATTGAGGAATCTGTGAGGAGTGGGATTAATGCAGTAATATTGTTCGGTTTGCCCAAAAAAAAAGACGTGTTTGGAAAAAGCTCCTATGACGATAAGGGAGTTGTTCAACGTACAATAAAAACGATTAGAGATGGTTTTGGAGACAAAATTGTGATCATGACTGACGTATGTTTATGCCAATATACAACACATGGACATTGCGGAATCATTGTTGAAGATGAGATAAACAACGATAAAACGATTGATACCTTATCAAAAACTGCTTTGAGTCAAGCTAAAGCAGGGGCAGATATAGTTGCCCCCTCAGCTATGATGGACGGACAGGTTAAGAAAATTAGAGATTTGCTAGATGAAAACGGTTACACAAATACCCTGATTATGGGATACTCTGCCAAACAGGCTTCTTCTTTTTTCTCACCATTTCGAGATGCGGCACATTCCAAACCAGGATTTGGAAACAGACAATCCTATCAAATGAGTTACTCTAACCCACGAGAGTCAATTAGAGAAATTGAATCTGATATAAATGAAGGGGCGGATGTCCTGATGATAAAACCAGCTCTTTCTAATTTAGATTTGATTCATGAAGCAAAAACAAAAACGCTACACCCAATTGCGGCTTACAGTGTTTCAGGCGAATACTCAATGATAAAGGCAGCTGCTATCAACGGCTGGATAGATGAGGATTTAGCTGTTACTGAATCTATAACAGCAATAAAACGAGCGGGAGCTGACATAATTATATCATATTACGCAAAAAGGATGGCCGAAATCTTAAAAACTAGTTAGTAAATCACCAGCTACAAATTATTAGTGATTATTGACTAGGGTTATAAAAATTAAGGTATAGGATAGAATACGTGAATATCGGTATCTCTCCCATCTGCAACATATACGTCACCCTGTGAATTAATGGCGATTCCAACAGGATCCTCTGTTAGTTCATGAGCTGCTCCGGTATTTCCAAATTGAGCAAGATAGTTACCATTATTATCGAAAACTTGAACTCGGTGATTGCGGCTGTCGGCTACATATACGTTATCAGAAGAATCAAGTGCTAATTCCATGGGAGCTTGGAACTGACCGTTTCCAGAACCAAAAACCCCGAATTTCATCAAGAAATTACCAGCGGGATCAAATTTTTGGATTCTATTGTTACTAGAATCAGAAACAAAAATATTACCATTTGAATCTACGGCTACATCGGCGGGATTATTAAATTGACCATCCCGGGTTCCAGGGGAGCCAAAACTCATCAAGAAATTACCAGCGGGATCAAATTTTTGTACATTGGTATTTTCGCCAAAATCTGTAACATATATGTTATTCTCTTTATCTACGCCAACACCACCTGGACTGATAAATAACCCAGGTCCTATTCCGAACGATCCTATACTTCGAATAAATGTTTCATTAGAGCTGAATTCTTTAACAGCATAAGTTGGATTACCGAAATCAGCAATAAATATTCGATCATTAGAATCAACTGCTATGCCAGATGGATTGGTAAAGTATTGTGGTCCGTTACCAAATGTTCCAAAACCGAGTATAAATGTCCCATTTGGAGTAAACTTTTGAATCATTTTTGTTGTATAGCCTGCAAAGTCTGAAACATACACATTATCTTCCGAATCGATTCCTATACCGCCTAACTGGTTAAACTGACCCTCGGCGACACCCTTTTCGCCCCACATAGTTTTATGAGCAAATTCTAGTGCAAATGCAGAGGAATAATATGCAGGCAATAATATTAAACTATATGCCAAAATACATAACAAAACAAATCGAGATAACCTCATCTCGTAATATCAAACTTTCATTATTTAAATAGTTTTTCAAAAAACCTAATTGAAAAAAATAATAATATTAGTGGACCAGACCACTAATTTGAGTCCCATTGGTCATTGAGACAGAATCTTGAATAGATTTGTCAAATCCAGGGCTAGTAACGACTCCAAATATTTTTGGGGAAATACCAAAATGGTTATCTGAACTTTCGGGGTCTAACCAGATTGTTATTATATTATTATTTGACAACTTAACAGAGGTGGGAATATCTAGTGCTGGACCATCGGCAAGACTAACTGTCGAAGTTCCATTAAATATTGTAGAATTAGTACCAGATTCTGATGATGGATTCAATAATACAAAATCAGTTAGTGTATGAGTATGTCTAGCAGAACCATCAGGTCGTATCATTTCTATTGCAGCGTTAAAAGTAGTACCGTTTGTATTATTATTTGAGATATCCGTAGAATTAGGAAGACTAGCTCGCCATACTCCCGCTAAAACCCATTCAGTTGAACCATTGTCATCTTCAGATATTCCAGTAATTGGTCCAAAAATATATGTCCGCTCAAGAAAATCAAAAGGCAAAGCCATTGCAACATTGGAAACGGGGGCCACAAAAGCAAAACCACCTGTCAATACAAGAGCAACGATCACTGCTAAATAATTTTGCATCAAATATTATGTACCAATGCCATTATTATCTCTTATGAAAACATAGATATTCTATGAAAATGACTACAATAGACAAGATTGGTAACTATGAAAAGTGAAGTTTTGAATAGTTGTAATCCTTTATCCATAACGGATAAATAACATTTAATCTAGACTGCATTCCTAGTTTCGTGTCTTTATTATTTAATCAGAGCAAAAATTTCAGAGACTAAGCAATAACTACAATATCTTTTTCTAATCA
>QCWC01000186.1 GCA_013114705.1 Candidatus Nitrosocosmicus sp.
GAACTCAAAAGGTTGGCAGAAGAACAGATGAAGAAAATCCAAAATAAGGATTAAATATTGAAAATTAAATTAGTTCCTTCATAGATTGCATAACTTTTGATAAATATTTTTTATCGATTCATGTCCTGGACTATTTCAATCTATTTTTACATGACTACTTACTCCAAATTAATATTGTTATACTCTTGGTGTAATGTGTCCACTTAGTTAGGTACAAATAAATTAGAACCCTACAACCATTAGGAACTTAATCATCAAACACCCAGGACTGTTATAAATAGAGGAATATAATCTACTATAGATGAAGCACAATATGCTTAATCAGTTAAAAGAATGCATTTCCTGGTAGATATTATCAAACCCCGGTAGTTTCTGATTTCATTGACTAATTCTAAAGCTGCTAAAATAAAAAGCGAAATATTGTGCCAGGAGTCAATTTATTCAGGGTTGTCATGATCATAAAAAGGAAGAATCCAAGATGATCGAGTCATAACAGGATTGACTGAAAGCAGAGATTTCATAAATTTGAGATTTAAAAAAGAAAACAGGGGAGAACCGATTCAATCTATTGTAAATGATATAGATTCATCGTAATAACTTAGCAAAGGAGAGGAGTGTGAATAAAATAATCTATACCAATTATTTGCAGCTGCCGTGTGACCAACCTACTTCATATCCTTTACCGTAGTCGCCTGAATACGTTGATTTTCCTAGGCATTTATCATGATCAAACCAACCGTCTTTACAACCCTGAATCCAATCACTAGATTTTCCCTTCTGGGCGGCACAAGAAAATGATGCAGCATCTGCATTTTGAATTATTATCAAAGGAGTTAGTGCCATCGATGCGACTGTTATGACAATAGATAATAAACTGACTTTAGTATCCATTACCGTTGATATAGTAATCTGCTATAAAAATATTGAGAGATATTTTTATTAAATGATCATAAAACCCATGAAAAGAGAATCAGAACTTAGAAAATGTATTGATTAAATCTCTTATATTGCAATATCATCTTCTAACACTGAATAATCCTTTTGAAATCTGATAGTGGTATATTTTCAAATCAATAATAAATAACAAATTTTAAGAAACTCTGATCACATCAGTTAAAGATTTAGCCAATCTAACAATCGATAAGAATCACTAAATATCAATAACTATCCTTGTCTATCTTACAATATCTATTTAATAGGAACTCCTGCTGACTTGTACTTTAATGTATGCTGGTTTATACCGTAAAACCAGATCATGATAATACTATAGGAAATATCTCTATTACTAGCTCAACGGGGGTTCATCAATCTATACAAATCCAATTAAAGTTCTGAAATTAAAATATAGTTATTGGAACTCTACTACCACGGGAGACTTAATCCCTACGCGCCAAGACATAATGTTCGTGTATATAGTAATGAGTGTATAATTGGCTGGGGTTTGAACTTTCAAAACGATCATGTTTATATTGCTTCTTATTTGTCTGTCTAAGTGGATACGCAAAGTTGTGCCTTTCATTATTTTTCAGTCTTTGTAAGTTATCGCACTACATTGTTAATTCGATATTATATAGAAAAATCATATCTCTTTGTTATTTGTAGTAATTATTTCAAAATAAAATATCAAGGTATGAAACTCTTAGGAAATAATATAAACCTTTTAATAAGACAAACGCCTTAGATATTGTGATTAATATGCAAATAACACCAATAATATGCAAAAGCGATGTAGATATGTATCAACAGCAACAACAAATTCAAGGCCATGGTCATGCAGACAGAAAGACAATGGGTATAGTGATAGCAATAACTGCGACTTTTATAATTGGGGGTTATCTCTTGGTAAATATACCACTACCTAATGTGAGTATGGGTTCTATTTTCGATCCATTGCCCGTTTACAAAAACGGTTTAGGAGCTGTTAACGGATATGTAATTGGCTCGCCTGAAGTACCAATTCTTGGAACAATCATTGTTGCAGCTGAGCAAAGCGGCAAATTTCAGACTGTAAGCATAGGTCTAGAACCTGATGGGAAATACGTTTTTCAAGATTTGAAGCCAGGAGTATATATATTGATTGCTTTTTTTCCCGATGGTGAGTATAGAGTGACGGATAACATAAAAGTTGAACCAAACTCGGTGCAGACACTAATTTTCAAATATTAATTTTTTTCTTAGATTTATCTTTAAAGACCAATGGGTTCATTCAGATACACAGGAGATCGGAATTATTTTGAAGTATATGGACTGCGGAGAGATTTAAGATATACCGAGTTTTTTATAAATATTGCTATTGAATCACAATAAACTTAAATAATGTAAACTAGTAGAATTATCATGAAGATTCTAATCACAACTTCAATTTCCATATTGTTGGTATCGGTACATCACCACGTGCCATGGCTTTTGACTCTTTAGAAACAACTAATGAAGATTTTTTTGATTTAAGAGAAGCGACCATAGATGCTACAGATTCTGAACAAATAAGTGCTTTTCTCAAGACCCATGGTCATATTCCAAAAGATGGTAGTGGCGGTGCATTTGGATATGGTATATTAACGACACAACAATTGAGTGCCATTATGGTTAGTACAACATACGCAGGTGTATTAGATAGCGAAGACCAAAGAAATGCTAGTGATCCAAGATGGCATAATCACTATGTATCATTGGCAGATATTCCGGGTGATCCATGTGAATCTGATCCAGCAGTAACTTCGATAACATTCCAATCTCCAGGTGAAGTTATTGTAAATAAGAATAAGGCAGTAATGTCAAACCTTCCAGCCAAATTTACAGGAACTAACGCATTAACTGGTGCACCACTCACACTAAATCCTGGAACTAATGTTCAAAATGTAGTTTCGTTTGTTCTCGAGCCGATCTTCGACGACGAGGATGAACTAGTAGCTGTTTGTGTTAAAGACATTAGACCAGCTGACAAGGCAATAAAGAACTAAATCCTTTATTTTTTTGTATCTTGATATCTTGAAGTTTGTTTACACAGATACATCTTAATTAGCGTCAAGTATTCAATTTTGGTGAAATGACTTGTATAATTCAATGACTCTTAATATTGCAAGGATTTGTGAACTGTGATTCTATTCAACCTTGAACCGTATACCCACCAGCCATTTGTTTGTTGATTTTCCTATATTTGGATATTGACCAGTAACTATTTAGTCACTTTTACTTTTACTTTCACTACAAAATCATTAAGAAGCAGTGGGGGGAGATCCATCCAAATGGGGATTGTAAATTTTACTTAATTGCATCATTATATTACAATTTTAATTCTACCTTTTTAGTTTGCTGTGATCCCATGTTGCATAAAACTTTGGAGTCAACTCCAACAAGATGGCATCTCCCCTTCTGATACTATCTATGATAGTCTGTGACATTGGATGTGTAATACTTCCAAGATATTTGACTACAATCTTTTCAATTATGGGCAGGTTATAGTCAACATCATCAGATATCCTTACTATTCCCTTACCGCGGACTCCTCTGTAAGGTATTCTGTCATCGTCTATACAATAGTATATGATATTATTTCTTATTAGGTTTTGAGTTTTCTTAGATTCTCTTCCACTTTCTATGTAGATCTTATTGTTATTGTTATCAAAATAATACCATACAGGATGTATGTTGGGTTCTCCCTTTTGATCTAAAGTTGAAATGTGAACATTCTTGTTGCTGTTGACCAAGAAATCTCTAACTTCGTCTTCTGTCATTGAACCGCCAAATTCTGGTTCACTTGCATCGAGGATCTTCACAGTGATATCTCCCCTTGAATTATATCAGTAATGATAAACCGATTACCCCATTTTGTCTTGTGTATATTATTTGTCATAAAATAATGTTACCTTGTAATATTTCTATTTTTTATGTTCTAACAGAGATCTTATATCTGCGACGAGTCTAATTGAACTTATCTTACTATCGTCATTGACTTGAAACCACCCACATACAAAGATCGTCACGGGTGGCTCGCGATAATTCATTTCAAAGAGAAGGCCGACATCGCTGTTATCTTCAAACTCCTTTTTGATCTCAAATGGTGGTAGGTTCGCATTTTCTAGATATTTTACATATGGTTCAGCTTGGCTAAATTTAGTTAGTTCAACAGGTCCAGGTGCTATGACCGATATATTATCGCTTACGTGACTTCTAACAGTTTTAAAGTCTCTACGCTCCAGAGCATCTACGAACTCCATAACGATTTCCTTGGCACTTTTTGTTGAATCTTTATCTTTTTGCATGACAAACGTCATACCGTACGTAGGATTAAAAGATATAAAAATACCGGACTTTACATATGTAAATCTTGGATTTTATGGATGTTTGCATCTGTATGGACTATTACTATGGAATCAAATTTTCATTCGTATGATTGGAAAAACATGTACATCAGACGGTACTTTTGACTATAAACTGCGAAACTAGGATTCTGAGTAGTTTGATCTTTTTAGGACTTAATGAACCCCATCGTCATGGGGAACTTAATCTCCGCGGAACTGTACTGCTACTAATAA
This sequence comes from Candidatus Nitrosocosmicus sp., assembly GCA_013114705.1. Classification (GTDB taxonomy): domain Archaea; phylum Thermoproteota; class Nitrososphaeria; order Nitrososphaerales; family Nitrososphaeraceae; genus Nitrosocosmicus. Next base: position 4,536 of record QCWC01000186.1, read on the forward strand.
ATAGTCCCAGCGAATATATCACCTGTATTGAAATTTTTTCTATGAATTTGCCTTTTTATTATAAATTTTATAATTTATTAATTCATACTTAAAAAAGTCAGTATACATTGAATACAAAAG
>QCWC01000187.1 GCA_013114705.1 Candidatus Nitrosocosmicus sp.
AATTATTAATCGTCTGAAAATTTTAAGATTTTAAAATGATTGGATTGAATTGGAATGGAATTGACAGCAAGATTGACGGATTGACAGATAATACGTCACTAATTTAATTTAATTTAATTTAATTATCAAGAGCTAAATTGTGCTAATAAAAACAAAAAAATTTTGTTGGTGATGGGATATTTTTATTTTCCTCTTTTTGAACTCGTTTCTTCTTCCAGGTCATCCACACCCTTTTCAGTCACCGTAAATTTAGTATCTGAGTAGGGATGATAAGGAGAATCGATCATCTTGGCAGTTCTATTTTCACCTGATTTTCTAAGATATATTCTATATGTCGAGGCATGCCCTAGGACATTTCCTCCAGCGGCTTTTGTAGGATCTCCAAAAAATGTATCTGGTGAAGATTGAACCTGATTTGTTATGACAACAGATATGTTATATATTTCAGCCAATCGAATTATTTTATGTAGCATTCCATTCAGTCGTTGTTGTCTATCAGCAAGGGTACCTCTTCCTGCAAATTCTGCCCTATGTAATGATATAATACTATCTATGATGACTAGCCTTGCTTTGAAATCATTAATGTATTTTCCAAGATCCTTAACGATTAATTCAAGGTGAGAGCTATTGTATACTTTACAAACAGCAATGCTTTTTAAAACACTTGCTGGATCAAGTCCTCTCGAGATTGCTATTTGATCAATTCTTTCAGGTCTAAATGTTCCTTCAGTATCGATATAAATTGAGCCACTTCCAAATCCTCCATTCTCAACAGGCTGGCTTGCTGTAACACAAAGTGTATGACAAATTTGAGATTTTCCAGATCCAAACTCACCATAAAATTCAGTAACAGCCTGGGTCTCTATACCTCCAAGCAAAAGCTTATCCAAAGCTTTTGATCCGGTCGTACAACGCAGCATAGATTTCCTTTTTTCAAGTGCTACATCTGCCGTAACAAATTCTTTATCTAAAAGGTTGGAGTCACGCAACAATTGTTGGGCTGCTATAATAAATGCGGCTGCACTCTCTTTTGAAGAATTGATCTCTACAGACAGTTCTTCAGAAGATGCAACTGCAAGATCCATTACTGTTAATATACCTGCATCTCTCAATTTTTTGGCAGTAGTAGGTCCGATACCCGGAATATCTTGAATATCTAAATCATCAATCATCGTAGGGATAGGCCTTGAATCGAGATTGTCTTCGACTGCTGTTGCCTCAATTTCATGGCTTTCGCTAGAAAGGGCATTCATGACGTCTTCATCTTTTATCCTTTCACTATTCTTTTTTTCTCCCATATTCTACCATAACAACTTTCAGATATATTAAATAATTGGACTACTATAGTAATACTTTACATAGTAACTATATTTCAAATTTCATCGTCATTTTCTTCGTCAAATATCAATAGTTCATCGTTTTTGAAATTCCTAAAGGAATCTGTAATTCCTAATAATTTATTATTGTAAAATACATTAGACACCACTTCTTCCTTGATATCTATGGCAATAGTATTTATTTTAAAGAGTTGAATTGTCATTGGTAAGTCTTTCTGAAATAACTCATTATCGATCTTAATGTCTGCAAACCCGTTTATGGTAGTACTAGAAAATTGGTCGAATGTTATAGAAGAACCATCTGCATTTCGAAAATTCAGGATGTCAATAAAGTGTTTATCAATTCCGTTTACAGGAAGTAGTTTAAAATTGGCTTGAAAATCGGTGACCAATCCTTTAGATACATTAAGAACCCAAGTTCCAGAGACAAGCTTAGGGTAAGGATAAAACAAATCGGTCTGAACAGTCTGATTTTGGGAACTGCTCAGGTTATCCCTCCTCTGCTGTTGTTGTTGTTGTTGAGACAATAATTCGGATATATTTTTGGTCAAATAGTTTGGATCTGGAGTTAATACGGTGGACAACAATCCTTTAGTAAAAAAGGTATTAGAATTATTGATTAGAGGAAGATTATTGCTTTCAGAAGATATAAATGGATCTGGATTAACTGAGAGAAATAGATCATCATATACTTGTCCATAGGCTATTTCGAAGAATCTTTCGTTAGGTAAAAATAATTCAAAATGAGGTATATAGATAGCTAAAGAAAAAGGTACATACGTGACTGCGACTGCAACTGCAATCACCAAAGCAACGATAAAGGTAGCGATAAAGGTCGATAAAACAAACAAAAAAGAAGGGGAGAAATATCGATTACCCAAATTTAGTATTTAAATAAATCCATGATATAAAATGTTATTTGTAATATATTCATCCTTTGTTATGCGCTGTAACCTGGACATTGTGATTTGATAGAAATAAAAATAGGAAAATTACTGGCCTTAGTCGTTACATTCTCTTCCATCCGTTATAAGAGAGAGAGGGAGAATAGTGTCTGTATGGTTGTTACATTGGCATATCCATAGGCATCGTGTGATTCATAGCCCCTCCCCCCATTGCCATTGAACCATTTTTAGAAGGAATTAGTGAGAAGGTCATTAAGCCCTCAGCACTAGTAGTGTTAGAATTTTTCAAATACTCGTTTGTAATTTGCTCAACAGCTGGTTTAGCGATCATAAAATGTACGACATCCTTTGTTTTATTATTCCCATCAACCATCAGTACATTTGTAACGTCTTTGCCATTAGTAAATCCCTGATAACCACCTTCCGCAGACAGTGGACTAGGTTTTGGGATTTCCACTTCCTGATGAATAAACACAGTGTTTCTAGGATCGGCTATTCGTTGTGGATCATAAGAAAACGGCATCGTAAAGTTTATCGAATTAGGTTGTTGATCGTAGGTTATATTCCCTATTTCATCGTAGTATGACAGGACCTTAATTGGAACTTCTTGTCCTTTTACATCCAATATTGCGTTTTCAGCTGCTCCAATACTGAGCCAACTATCGAATACGGGTTGTTGATCATCGGGAAGAATAGTGCGGGAAAAGTCTACGGTCAATATTCTAACAATAAAGTGATACAATCCTCCTTCCAAAAATATGGGTCCAGCTGCTACCACCGGATCATCACCTCTGGTAGTGTATGCATTCATTATGGGATCGAGCTCTCCATATATTGAAATCTGGCTTTGGTTTCTTGGTTGCATCTGGATGGTCAGATTTCCATTTGGATTAAAGAACCAGTCAGATAACAAAGTTTTTCCATCTTTTTCGATTGTAATGAAATATGTTACCTCCTTAAAGTTCTGGTCCGACTGATTTTCATAGAGTCTAAATTGGATTTCGGGTTTTTGAGCTTGCTGTTGGATTGTCTCTGTAGTAACCACCGGAGGTGACATTTTTATCAACAAATTAGCGGTACGGTCACCAAAAGATGCACCTAGCTCTTCCATGAAAAGACCATCACCGTAAACACTTTTTGGAACAAGAGAAAAAGTCAATAATGGACTAGACAACAAACTAAAAATAATAATCAGAGAAAAAACAAATTTCATATATAACATACTAGTGATATTTGACTATATAATTATTATTCAAATTTATCACAAAAATTATATCGACGAAAAGAACATCGTTTGTTGAATGGTTCGCTATAAACTCTATACCATATTAGCTATTCTAGTTACTCAAGTCATCATTTTTGGAGGAGGAGGAGTAGGAGGAGAAAGTGGATTCTTGTCGGTCAAAAATGTTTTAGGCCAGACTACCACAGCCATTACAACCAACACTAATACTACTAATTCAAAACCAAATTTTTCGCAAAATGAGTTAACAGTGAACTATTATGCTAGATTCAATTGTGGTTCAATCGATGACGATAGTGGACCGTTAAGGCCCGGAAAGTATGATTCAGATATTACTATTTTTAACAAAAAGGATTTTCCAATCACCATAATTTGGAAAGCGATTGCGGTAAATCAACAATATAAGAGTAATTTCAATATTCTTAATGTCCCTTCAGAAAGTATTGTAAATATTAATTGTGCAAAAATATTTCCATTTTCTCAAACAAGTCCAGATTCCGCTACTGCTAACAACACTACCAACAATATTTCAAACAATTTTGCAGAAGGGATTGTAAAAATAGAGATCAGTATCAATGACGGGTTACTGGTAAATAATTTTTTAAACAATCAGATTGGAAATACGATAATCAATGCGTCAGAAATTGGTAATTTGGTCAATGTAGACGTGTTGCACACGGTAAATACATTGGATAATTTAAACAAAGAAGCGTTGTATCTAAAAACAGATTTCTCGATACCCTCCGCTGAGGGAAAAATGATGGATAATCTTACCGCTATTTTTAAAATAGACTCTGATGAAATAATAAATCCTGTCAACCTAATCAAAAATAAGTTAGATTTACAAGAAGGCAATAGCACAAACATATCAGATATCCAGGTATACAAGACAGAAATTATTTCAAACATTTACACCGATAATCATGCCTTAACGGTTCAAAAGGTGGAGCCTATAATTTCTTAGTTAAATGTTCGGTTATCACTCCCGCTAATCAGCTATGCTTTACTTCACAATATCCATTATTTGTTCACTTTTATATAATTTCTATACTATTGACATATAAGAATAGTATTTTCTATATATTGTCCTATTTGCATTTGTAACTTTTATACTTAATATCTTATATAC
>QCWC01000008.1 GCA_013114705.1 Candidatus Nitrosocosmicus sp.
AATAGATATTCATTGTTTCAAAGAAAATCAAACTTTTTCAAATTTTGTTAAAGAAATACATCAAGTTCATAGGTTCGCTATGGGACTAGGGATTTCTATTCACCAAGTCCCTGAATATATTGAACAAAAGAAAAAAGAATTACAATCATTGCAAATTGAACTAGATAAAATTCATTCACTAATCCTAAAGAGAAAGATCGAGTATCATGGATTACAATAAATGTTAATCTATTTGGGAATAGTTCTCCAAGAATCCATCCCTTACAATGACGACAGTTCAAGAGAGTTGGCTAGGTATTCACGTGACTTTATCAAATGAGTAGATCATATCAATGATGAATATATCGGTAATTTACATTATTCTTACCCTAACGAAATAAAATCAAAATGTCAGTTTTTCTTTATAATATTAATAACTAATGATTCTCCCACTTGCGGCTTTCCATAGTTCTCATAATTACGTTTGGGCATGGTAATCGTAATGTTTGTTTGGGGGTAAGATTGTATAATCGTTTGTGGTTGAGCTCTTAACATGGCCTCCATAATAGGTTGCAATTGCTCCTTCATTTCTTTGTCAGGTATAGCTCGATTAATAGCCTCTAACATCATCTGTTGCTGTGATACAGGTTCTAACTCAATATCCTCGATCATATTTAGAGTTACCGCAACTCCGTTATCACTTAAGCTCTTAATCTTGTAAACATTTTCTCTAAGTTCCATCAATTATTATAAATTTTCTATAAATATAATCTTAGTTGAAGTCAACTGTAAATTATACTATAGATGCCGAACCTATTGCGATTCCGGAGGAGCTTGACAGAATTCGACTAAAACACCGTTAAGAGATTTGGGGTGAATAAAAGTGATTTTTCGGCCATAAGAGCCTGTGCGTATATCTCCTAGGAATCTCATGCCTTTCCCTAAAGCATTCTTCACATCAGATTCTATTTCATCTGCAGTTATAGCTATATGATGTATACCCTCACCCCTATCTCTAAGAAATTTGCTAATTGGACTTGAATCATCCATTGGTTCAAGGAGTTCCAATCTAGTATCCTCCAAATTTAACATAACAACCTTTACTTTTTCCGTCGGAACTTCCTCAAAATCAATTTTATCAACCCGTAATATTTTTTTGTAATTTTCCAATGCTAAATTTGCATCGTTTACGGCTATAGCTATATGATCAATTCGCATAATAGCATTAGCGATAGAAGGAATATATATTTTAGAATCGGATTCACTAATTATTGTCAGCACCTGGGTCTCTATACTGAAAAATTGACAACATCTGTCAAATTATTTGCGCAATAAGAGATTGCAATTTTATCCTTAAAATGGCCGATTACATAGTACATCAAAAACACTGCGATTGCCATTCAAGTGTTTAATTCTCCTTAATTTGCTATTTTTATAAGTTAACACACTCTGCTATGTGGAGTTAATTAATCTGGATTCGAACCTAATAACTAGACTGTTCTTCCAAGATAAATTAGATGTATCATAAACTCTATCGCCCGACAGTACTAAGAACGTCCAACTAATTATGTCTCTCTATGAAATTTGAGTTTTATGATTAAGCATATAGAAAAAACGTCAGAATTAGAAGATCTTCGACGAATCGTTATGACAAATTTCTATTTTAAAATCAGTCATACTAAAACAGCCATCATATATTTACATGATTTGTTACTCAAACAAAATAAACTTTGAATTACCAGCCCACCAATGTATCTGATGGTTGATACAAAACAAATCCTACTTCTAAATCTACATATCGTAGGGTTGTATCAAGGAGAGTATTCCTACTAAAAAAATTGATATGCCACTTCGAACAACACAGATGAATCTCCTAAATTTTCATGTGACTTGAGCGAGTATATAGCATGCCTCCGGGCATACTGTCAATTGCTATAGTTGGCTGTTGAAAGTGCTAATGTTATGAGATATATATCAGTCGCTACGATATCTTTAGGGAAAAATAACGAATTACGAAGAAACGCATCCTGTGAGTGGGATCGACTTGTAATATATTTTCTCTGGTTTAATTTTTAGAATTACGCGTTGTTCATTTAAGTTCGTAATCGGATATTTGTCTAAGTTCAGGTATTTTTTTGCAAGTTTATTAAAGTGATCCTCTGCTCCATTCACTACCTTTTCTGTCACTAATCCCATTATAGAAGCTGTTTCGTATGGGTTTTTGGTGCTAATAATAGAGAGTGCTACTCTTTTGTCCGCCCGAGTGTTTCGCTCCTTAAGTCGGCCCATGGCACTATTGATGATAATATTATGTTCTTGATCATAGTCTACCCAAACATGTGTTACATGAGGAGCACCATTAGGCATGATAGTTGCAAGAGAGGCGAAATTTCTTCCTTCCAAGAGCGTAATTACCCTTTCATCAAGCATTCCGGATCTTGTTCATTAATTGTTTATAATCCTATACTAAATTGAAAAATTAACATGTGTAAATTTATTGAGAAATACTATTATCTGATAATTATTTTAGAAACATTTTTCATAAACCTTTTAAGTTCAAAATGTGAAATTAAGATAATTGGGAATTCTAATAACTCTAATATTAATAGTGATTATTGCCCTGGTAGTATTGGGCATAGGCTGGACAAACTTCTTCTCAGCAATAATGAAAGGTGCCGATAAAGTAAAAGAGATACCAGTTGTTAGAAATATTACAGATACAGCTCAGATTGAAATAAACAAGATACTAAATAATGTGTCAAGCAACGTCGTTAATAACATAGGTAAATAGCCCGTTCGGTTTGAGACTAATAAAATATTTTTTTGATTTGATTATATATAGGAGTTAGATTCTCTGTCTATGTTCATATTCTTATGATTTATTGAACTCTGTTCTAGTATAAGTTAAAACGATTTACACTTTATTATAAAAAAAGTTAATGGCTATGGCCACAACCACAACCACCATGTCCGCTTGATCCCATGTTGCTACTTTGCTCTGCACAAGTAGGACATTTTGATTGTTGAGTCTCTGACATAAACATAGTTCCACAACTGGAACATTTCAATTTTAGAATACCTTCCATGATTAAAAAAATCCCCATAACTAATTAAAACTTATCGAAAATATTGATTTGAAGCTGGTAGAAACTAATGAGAAAAAAAATTTTGATTTAAAAAAATGTTTGGTTAATCCTGACTCGGTTTCGCGTATTGGAGGTGAGTATATCGGCGCCTAAATCCAAAAGGTTTGAAGGGTTTTCCATTACCGTGATAGAATTTGGAGAAGAATTCGACATATAACAACCTCGCCCCCTGAATTCCGGGCTCGAAGACACCTAAGATGATATTAAACATGTGTCCAACGATGAGGATTACGAACCCTAATAACGCAAAAATTATCCCGTTATCAAGCACCCTGAGGAATACATGATCGATCACGTCCGCCAAAATGATCGAAGCCATCATAATTCCTATAAGCCTAGTAAATGAAAGGATGTGACTGATGATTGAAGGTAATTCCATCATGGCTCTGGTTCCTTCTCCATAAAACATTAGTCCAATCCCTCCGAAAATCAAAGCAAAGTAGATAGCCCCTGTAATACTGGCCATTGGATTGATGTTTTCTTGACCAATTAATGCAAGACCTATGAAGACAACACCCCAACCAAAGAGTAGCCATCCGATTTTTCCTATAGCGTGTCTCTTATTTCCGTAACTATGGTCATTTATTATACCAAGGATAAATCCAAACGATACCATTCCTAATCCGATATATCCGCTAATCAGCAATAATTTTCGAAGGCCCCATTGTGATAATGGATCAAATATTGTACCATCCTCAGGCAAGTGGAGATTTCCAATACTATTTAAGAATCCAAATAGATATTCGTTGAGATGGAATCCAAAGTATAGATTAAAACAAAAACCTAATACGATCGCTACAATGCAACCAGGTGTGATGGCCTTTGCTATCTTGACCATCTGAACAGGTTGTAAAATAGTCTTACCAAAATTTCTAAGCGGCTTGGGCATGATTGTGAAGTTCTTATGACCTCCTTCAATTCTCCAAATAACCCATCTTGATACAAGCAAAATAACTACCGCATAACCGAAATCAGCGAACATCATACCATAAAATACAGGAAAAACTAGAGCAAAAACCAAAGTAGGGTCAAATTCATTGCCCGATGGTAGAGAATAGAATCTTATAAAAGATTCATACACTCTTAGTTTCTTGGGATTCTTCTGCAACGTAGGCGGTACTTCATTTGTATCAAGAACAAACAAAAGTGTTCCTTCACTATGATTTTGAATTGCAGCTTTTGTTTCTTCAATCATTGATTTTGGAATCCACCCTTCTAGCGTGAATGTATCACGCGTCACACCCAGATTATCAATTACCTCGAGCCTCTTGTTTTCTATGTCTAACTGCTCTTCCAAACCCTTTAGCAAAGAATAATTCTTATTGGATATATCCAACAAATCAGCATCAATTTCGCTTAAATTCTTTCGTAACTGTGAAAGAGAATTGGTTAAATCCTCAATAACTTTGTCAGGTTTACCCTTTAAATTTGGTACAGCTTCCATATGAACTCCATAGAGGTTTATGATTGAAGCCAAGGCATTGGAAGGATAATGTGGCAAAACTACCAACACGAATTGTGTTACTTTTTCACCTTCCTTAGAATACAGAATAATATCCTGGTTATTTGATTCGAGTTTTTTCTTAAATTCTGGATACTTTTCAGTTGATACACGTCCAAAGAAGGATCTTGCGGATTTCAGATGCAGAATATTGAGATCTTCAGGGAAGAAAGAAAACTCGGTAATTAGTTTCATATTGTTTTCAATATTCCTTATTTCAGTAAGAATGCTCTCTTTCTGTCTCTCCAAAGCTGAGACTCGGTTATCGATGTCTAATTTCCTCAATACATCATTTAACTCCTTTATAGAGCTGAATTTTACTTTTTCTTTTAACTGAGTAGGTGGTAGGACACTCAATATTCCGCGAATTCTTATCAATTGATCAGCAATATGTCTATGAGATTCGCTTTCCTTTTCATTACTCAAATAGGAAGATATTTCCTTTGAGATTGGTTCTATTTGTACTACACTCATTTCCTGCAAAACAGATACTATCTGTTGACGGTATTTCTTTAGCCCAAGAACAGCTATCTTGGACATGGACTCTGGCCTTAGTAATGTCAAGATCTTATCCCCTATTTTGTATCAGAAAAAATAATTTCAAATATTTCCTTTACCATCGATGGATCAAATTTGAACGATATTGTTTTAGACTTGTTTTCCGCTTCGCTTATAATTTTTTTTGCTTCTAATTCAGCTTTTTCACGGGCACTCTGAATACTTGATTCCACTAGTTTTCGTCCATCAGCTTCAGCCGCTTTTATAGAATCAGTTAACCCCTCTTCTAGTGATTTTATTTCCGAATGCACTTGCATTTTACGCTCATCTATTTCCTTTTGAACTCTTTCTTCTATCTCTTTAATCTGTACTAAAGATTTGATATAATGTTCTTGATCTGAAGACTGATCCATAGTTAGTTAACACCCAACAAATAATTGATAATAAACACCAATAAAATCACAGTAGCAACTATGTTTCCAATTTTAATCATACGAGTTATTTTGTGAAATTTTCTTTGATTATCATTTGAGAATCCTTCTCCATAATTCTTGTCATTCATACCGTTAAACATTAATTTCAGGTTCAACCTCCCTCAATTCTTGCATTTCTCTTTCACCCATCTTTCTTTTTACTGTCTTCAACATTATAAAAGTGTCACGTTCAATCTCATCTAAACGAAAAGTAATGAATTTTACGGCATTCATTAATCTAGGAATGAAAACGTTCTCTATAGCATTGGACTTTCGTTTAGTCCTCTCTATTTCATACAATAACTTTCGCAGTGCTGTTTCTTTTTCGGCAACCTCTAATACAATTTTATGAATCTTATTGAATGAACTTATTGCCTCGTTTATAGATGTTGGTAGTTCTAGCAAATATTCTTCATAAACTTTGTTTTGCCCACCTTCTAGTCGTGGTATATGGACGCCCATGATGCTTTTGGATTTCACATTCAATTTACCCATCATAGGTAGCTTCATGGATTCATTCTCAAGCCTGATTGATCCGGCTAAAATTTCGGCCATTCTAATTGCTTCATATCCTTTTATTAGTTCCTTTTGTAAATTCTCCCGCATAGCAGCTGCGGTTTTACTTGTATTAAAGAATTCAAGGATCAGGGCCTGACGTTTCAATTTTAGTAATTTGAGTCCCTTTTTGGCGATCACTATCCTTCTCTTGGTTCGAATATATTCCAATCGGGTTGGTCTTATATCAGATGATGAGGGCATATTCTTTCTTATTCCTCGTTATCCGATTCAACTTCAAGAGATTTCTTTCTATATTTCGCAATAAATTCAGGCTTGATTCTTTTCATTTCAGATTCAGGTAAGTCAGATAGTAATTCCCAACCTATCCCCAATGTTTGTTCTATAGATCTATTTTCATCCACGCCTTGGTTTACGAATTTTCTTTCAAAGTTATTTGCAATGCTTAAGAATTTTCTATCGATTTCACTTAGAGCCTCTTCTCCAACTATGGCTGCTAATGCCCTTGCATCCTTACCTTGCGCATACGCTGCATACAACTGATCTGCGAGATTGCGATGATCTTCCCTTGTTCTACCGCTTCCGATGCCCTGATTCATTAACCTCGACAAACTTGTCAACACGTCTACAGGGGGTTGGATGTTGAGTCGGTGAAGCTCTCTGCTCATAACAATTTGCCCCTCAGTAATATAACCCGTCAAATCGGGTATTGGATGTGTGATATCGTCAGCTGGCATAGCGAGAATTGGAATTTGAGTAACAGAACCCTTCCTACCCTTAATTTTACCTGCTCGTTCATAAATTGAGGCAAGGTCCGTATACATATATCCAGGATAACCTCTTCTTCCAGGAACCTCTTCTCTAGCAGCTGAAATTTCTCTTAAGGCTTCACAGTAGTTTGTCATGTCAGTTAGAATAACAAGGACATGCATTTCTCTTTCATACGCTAAAAATTCTGCTGTTGTTAATGCAAGCCTAGGAGTCAGAATACGCTCCATAGATGGATCGGATGACAAATTCAAAAACAAAACACTACGTCCCAAAGCACCGCTTTCCTCAAACTGTTTTACAAAAAAGTTGGCTTCCTCACTAGTTATTCCTATTGCCCCAAAAACTACAGAAAAAGATTCAGATGAAGCGAGTACTTTTGCCTGTCTTGCTATTTGAGATGCCAATAAGTTATGAGGCAGCCCAGCCCCAGAAAATATGGGTAACTTTTGGCCCCTCACCAAAGTATTCATTCCATCGATATTGGACATTCCTGTTTGAATAAATTCGGATGGTTCTTCCCTAGAATATGGATTAATACCAGAACCAACGAGGTCGTACCTTTCTTTAGAAATTATTTTAGGACCGTTATCTCTTGGGTTACCCAAACCGTCAAAGGTCCTACCAAGCATTTCATCAGATACGGAAATCATTGCTGTTTCTCCAACAAATTTTGTGGATGTATTATCTGTGCCTAAACCATATGTTTGGCCAAATACCTGTACAACTGCTAATCCCTCCCGTGTATCTAAAACTTGACCTTTTCTTCGCTCTCCATTTGTTAGTTTTATTTCGACCATTTCTCCATATGCGGCATCTTTAACCCCTTCTATGAATATAAGCGGGCCAGCAATTTTTGAGAGATTCTTATAGGCGATCTTGGACATTTAGCGTGTAACCTCCATGATTAATTCTTTGAACTGTTGATTCATATTAGTTTTGATTTCCTCGACTTTGGGACCGACTTCCTCTTCCTTAGTCCACTTTATCATAGACAGTTCTTTCCTAGTGGGTAATGTTCCAATTCGAATTGATTGAACTCCTTTCTTGATAGCATCAGCTTCTAGTCTCCCAAATTCTAGAATGGTTTCTAACATCAGGTATTGCTTCTTAATAGAGGTATAAGTATCAACGTCGTCGTAAGCACTTTGTTGCAAATAGTCTTCACGAATTGAACGTGCTGTATCTAAGATTCCTTTTTCTGGTTCAGGAAGTGCATCGTATCCTATGAGTTGAACGATTTCCTGTAATTCAGCTTCTCTTTGCAAAATTTCCAATGCTTCTTTTCTTAATGCGGTCCATTGAGGTGAAATATTATTTTTATACCAATCATCCATATCATCAGCATACAGAGAATAACTTGTAAGCCAGTTGATTGAAGGAAAGTGTCTACGCGAGGCGAGATTTGCATCCAAACCCCAGAAAACACGAGTAACTCTCAGTGTATTTTGAGATACTGGTTCAGAAAAGTCTCCTCCAGGCGGTGAAACCGCTCCTACTAGAGTCAAAGAACCTACCCTCTGTTCTGGTGAAGTTACTATTGCTTTACCACCTCTCTCATAAAATTCAGCAAGTCTTCTACCCAAGTAGGCTGGATAGCCTTCTTCACCGGGCATTTCTTCCAGACGTCCAGAAATCTCTCTTAAGGCTTCAGCCCATCTCGATGTACTATCAGCCATCAAAGCGACATCATATCCCATATCTCTATAATATTCTCCCATGGTGATTCCAGTATAAATACTGGCTTCGCGAGCGGCGACTGGCATATTAGAAGTATTCGCCACCAATATTGTTCTCTCCATTAACGGTCTTTTAGATTTAGGATCTTCAAGTTCTGGAAAGGTTGTGAGAATTTCAGTCATTTCATTGCCTCGCTCTCCACAGCCAATGTATACGATAACATGACTATCTGCCCATTTCGCAAGTTGTTGTTGGGTCACAGTTTTCCCACTGCCAAAGGGACCTGGAATTGCCGCCGTTCCCCCTTTTGCAACAGGGAAGAACGTATCAAGAACTCTTTGACCTGTAAGTAACGGGGAAATTGGAGGTAATTTCTTAGATACTGGTCTTGGACTTCTTACCATCCACCAGTTTGATAATCCAACTGCCGATTTGCCTGTACTTGTCTTAATTTCGGCAACATTTTCATTTACAGTATATTTACCCTCCGAGATATCAGTTAATTTACCGTTAACACCAAATGGAACCATGATTTTGTGGTTAATTAATGGTGTTTCTTGAACTTCACCTATAATTTCTCCTTCACGAACTTCATCATTTTTATTTTTTAACGGGACAAAATCCCATTTCTTATGCTGATCTAATGCAGGGATTGTGACTCCTCTGCCTATAAAATCACCACTTTTTTCTCGCAATACATCTAATGGCCTCTGAATTCCGTCATAAATGGAAGTGAGTAATCCTGGGCCTAATTGTATTGACAATGGTCTCTTAGTATTGATAATTTTTTCGCCAGGTCTGATACCAGTAGTATCTTCATAAACCTGAATTGTTGCCTTGTCTCCTTCCAGTCTAATAATTTCTCCTAATAATCCTAATTCTCCAATACGTACTACATGATACATTTCTGCATCTTCTACATCAGTAGCCACCACTACTGAGCCAGAAATACGTGAAACTATTGAATTTGACATCTTACCTTATCTTTCACCCTTATGATCCCATTTTAATACTTTATCCCTAGTACACGTTTCGCTAATGCTGCTATTGACTCCTCATGAATCGCACCCTCTAGCGATGGCATAAACAGAACTAATGGATCAATCGAAGCTTCAATTTTAGATTTAGTAGTTTGTGAAAGAGAGTCTTGTACGAACTGACTTGCGATTACCAAATTGTATTTGTGAGAGGCAAACAATTCCTCCATCTTTTTTACGGCTTCATTTTTATCGTTGACAACAAATGTATCCTCAACCCCCAACAATCTATAACCCATCACAATTTCTCTTTCCCCGATTACTGCAATTGATTTTATGTTCTCAGTCTTTTTACTTGACATTGTTCGTTTACTCCAATACTAACATAGAGCTTATACGCTCTGGTGTCAAGTTATATCGTTTACCATATGCAATTCGCTTAATATTATCCCACTCAAATTCAGCGGTTATAATGAAATAAAATATAGGACCAATTGAGAGGGCAATATTTTTTAATTTTTTCACATAATAACGGTTAATGTATTTGTCAATGGCGACTTCAAAATCTACCAAATTTTGAGATTTTACATAATTATCCAGAAGATCCCCAAATTTAATAAACTCCTCGATTCTAGTAACAAAGTCTTCAACTGAATTTGCTGAAAAGATTTCCAACAATTTTTCAATTGGGATTTTGCCTGCTTCGATTAAATGCTTTTTTACCAAGTCACGTTCAAGTTTTGAATCCTTCCCTTTTAATAGGGTCAATATGTTTTTCTTATCG
Organism: Candidatus Nitrosocosmicus sp.; assembly: GCA_013114705.1. Lineage (GTDB taxonomy): Archaea > Thermoproteota > Nitrososphaeria > Nitrososphaerales > Nitrososphaeraceae > Nitrosocosmicus. The sequence continues at coordinate 10,323 of QCWC01000008.1, forward strand.
ATCTGTGTCCTAAAAAGATCCCTGGCTATTCCTTCGTCGCCTTGGAAAAATTTTATACTTTCCAGCAAATTAGTGTAATAGAAAGACAAGAGTTCAGTCATCATAGGACTAATATCAGAAGTCTTTTGGTATGTGTCGAGATTTTGAATAAGTATTGGACCATATTTGTATTTCACTAATTGATTAACCACACCTTCCACTGTTGGTTGAGATAATATTATTTTCATTTCATCATGAGGAATGTTTCCTGCTGTAATACCTGCAGGGAAATTGCGACTAGATACCAGAAATGGCTCCGTCTCAGTAATAGTCCTTCCTATAACCTTTGATGATAGGATGAGTTCGATATTATGGATATCCCACTTTGAAAAATATGCCCTTATTGCTTGTTTTCCGCTAAATGGAGTGGCCTCCAAGGCAATCTTGTTAACTTCTACAAGATGTCTGTTGATTGCAACTTCTAAAAGCTCAGGAGGAGAGTACATTGCTGCTGCCCTATCGATTTCAGGGCCATACCATGTGGATTCTAATAGTCTCGATACTTCTCCAACATCCTCGGCTTTGACTAGAGAATCAATAAATTCCTTTGATAGAAAATTAATCGAAATGGCTTGCAATCTACCAAATGAAGATGAATAAGATGAAGTGGTCATGTAACTTTAAACCATTTTTTCGTACAAGAAATTCTTAATTTCATCTTCGTGATTCTCAAGTAGTTCCTCAAATGTAAGATCTAATTCACGCGTACCAGTCTTGTCGATAGCAATTATACCTCCAATGGTGCCAATATGGGTACCTACGTTAGCTTTTAGATCTTTAATCATTTGGTTATCACTTTCCCGGCAACGAACAGTGACATCATCACCAAGTTCTCGTTTGGCGAATAAAACCATTCGCTCCAATATTTTCTTATATTCAGACTTTTTGGTAAACCCCTTTAACTCATGCTTTATAGAATCAAAGGCCGAATCCATATTCGCATTAATCACGTCAAACAAGATTTTTTTTGATTCTAATCTAGCACTTTCTGTGATTCTAGAATATTCTCTCTGTGATTTGTTTTCGGCTTCACTTGCATATTTATCCTTGATATCCTTAAGTTTTTCAGCTTGTATGGCTTCTATCTTTGCTTTCTTGTCATCCAACAAAGAGTTTAGGATAGAAAGTTCTTTCTTTTTTCTATCCTGTATTTCTTCATCAAATGTGTTGAGGGCAGACATTTGATTTTGCATCTATTACAGTATACCCAACAATAGGATAATACCGAGCACGAATCCAATGATCCAAAGAGTTTCAGGGATGACGAAGAAGAATAAGACTTGACCAAATTTTTCTGGCTTTTCAGCTATAATACCCATACCAGCAGCACCAATTCCTTGTTGTGCATTACCAGTACCGATTAGACCACCTGCAATTGCAATTGCGGCTGCCACTGCTAGCAATGATTTGTTTAGTCCAGCGTCTCCTCCTTCATTCTCTTGTGCAAATGCCTCGGGGGTTAATAGCGTAAAAGCCAACAATGCTGCGCCTGCTGCTACAGGTATCATAAACAATTTTGAATAACGAGATTGTTTCATTAATAATTAAAAACCTCTGGTGGCATATTAATAGGTTTTTTAAAATTAACTCGATATCGCACCATTCCTCAACTAATCCGGTTATTTTGGATTTTTTTGGTAAAAAGCACAACATAATATCCTTTTTTCATTTGATGATCTAAGTTGAATTTCGTAGAAAATATGTTACCATAATGCTGAGAACGAAATTTTGTAATACAGATTGAACCGTAATTATCATTTACAAAAATGTAACCTTAATTGGCAGAAGGCACAACAATTCAAATTTTATTTGAATTTCAAGTTACATGATCTTATAAAGTTACTTACTGATCAACTAAAATCATTGCGAAGAGTCGGAGCGTATAATCATGTTTATTAATTAATTTATTGGGAGGGATCGATTATGTTAACTAGTGTTGCGTAAGTTTATCAAACTTGCTCTATTGTCTAGTCTGAGACACAATCCCACTGATGTAGTTAATATATATGATACATTTTCCGATTTGATGAATATTACCACAGGAGGGAAACTTCTTAATTTTGGATATTGGGATAAGGGAGTTAGCAATCCATTTGATGCTCAAATTAAGCTTACCAAACTTTTGGGAGAATTAGGTCGTTTCTCTAACGCAAAAAATATTTTGGATCTTGGAAGTGGCTATTCGGTTCCTGCGTTAACATGGTTGCATTCATACCCAACTGCCAAAATTTACTGCATAAATTTAAGTCTTAATCAAATAATTGAAGGCAAAGCCATTTCTGACCAAAATCAGTTTTTAGAAAATGCATCATCCAAATTGGAGTCGATAGAAAGCATCAAGGATCGTCTATTTCATATAAATTCCACATCTACGTTTTTGGCACATAAAAACGGCACAATGGACAGAATTGTGGCCCTGGAGTCAGCTCAGCATTTTAGCCCTTTTGTTGAATTTGTTAGAGAAGCATGGCGCATTCTAAAACATGATGGCATGTTTGTAATAGCAATCCCAGTACTTGTAAACAAACCCCCAGGAAATCTAATACCATTATATGAATTAAGAAAATTAGGCATACTCAATATAACTTGGGCATCCCAACATTATAAAATTGAATTTATTGAGGCAATGATAAAGGAAAATGGTTTCAAAATAGACGAAGTTGTATGCATAGGTTCGAATGTATATCAACCTTTAGCCAATTACTATAATACGAACCGAATTAATTTAAGAAAAATGATTTTGAATCATTATCCTAATTTTTTAGAAATCGTACTATACCGATCTATCTCCAAAATGAAGACGGCGTCAGAAAGGGGAATAATCGATTATGCTCTGTTCAAAGCGGTGAAGAAATGAGTTATCCCAAATGAGGTATCAAATAAACATTTGAATAGACTATTAGAAATTTTTCTCCAAACTTTTCATGATAAACTACCTCATGAATAATTCTTTGATGAATGTAATACTAATAGGATGTCTTGTAATTGATGACCAAAATCTTCAGCCATAAATTTTCTTTAAAAGATGATAATATTTGTTTGTTATTTAATTTGGCTTATAGAATCATTAGTCCCCGGTACCAAAATTATCTCAGGTGTTAGGACATTGCTACTCCTTCCACGATTCTCCATTGAATTATTATTTAAATAGCTTTTATTTTTAGATTATCTGATGTCCACATCTGTCGAGTCCAAGTCTGATATGTATGGTGATGCCAAACCGGTCGTTACTACTTCTACTTCTGATACAGCAAATGCGAAAGATTCACAAGCCCTCAAAAGGCCAAAAATGGAAATAAAAAGATCCAGATTTGAGGAAATAGTAAATTGGCTCAAGCAATGGGGATTTAAAGTCACAGACAAGACTAAGGAAACCAAAATTCAAGGAATTGAATTTCAAGCTGAAATACTGCCACAAGTCCCTTATTCATCAGGACTTAGTACTCCGTTTTATCTTGAATTCCAAGACGATTTGGACGATGGTTTGATCATAAGGACAACATTTGAACTTGACAAGAATATTGAGATCTATCTCAATAACCAAAACAGAGCGAGGGAAATAGAATTGACATATATCGAAATCTACCGATTAGTATTACCGTTAAGAATATCTATAATAAGAGAGCACCCGTTCATTAAATTATTTAAAATTATTTTTACCCAAAATCTTGACAAACAATTGTTCTTTGATAGCATCACTGATTTAATGAACTCGATGTCAATTATAATAGGCAAGTGGGACGAAAAGTATTATCAATCAAGACCAGTAGAAAAAAAAGTTAACAAGGAAAACAAGATCACAGATTTCGAATTGGAAAAAATATTGAAAAAATAGAATAGCCCTTATTGGTTTGCGCCCTACCCCTTACAGCCAGGGGTTCCAAAAGCTCACAACAATTTAATGACAAGGTTAATATGTACAGCATTAATAACAACTCGTCTGTATGAAATGGTCAATTTAGATCATTATGAAATCCTCGGCGTATCCAACGATGCTTCATACCGAGAAATTACATCAGCATATAGAAAGCTTGCTTTACAGTATCATCCAGATAGGAATAAAAGTCCCCATGCAAATGAAATGATGCTAAAAATAAACACTGCTTATGGAATTTTGTCTGACCCTCATAAAAGAGAAGAATATGACAATTCCCTTCTACAAATAAAGAAGTCAATAAAATACAGTCGGGTATACAAATCATCAAACATTTACCGGACTCCAGATGCGTCATCTAGGCTCTGGGTCTTGACAAAGACAATAATAAGTAAAACTTTTAGAACTCTAATATTATTCTTCAAATTTATTCAGGGCAGGTAGACCCGGTTTGGCCCACTTTATCACCTTGGTTTAATCAACCCGTAACGTCCCAATAAAAGTAATAAAACCTGAATCCGAAAAAATTCATGGTTTTAAACAACCAATGTGTTAGAACGCAATTAAGATTTGAAAACCTCTAATGTAACATTGATAGTCACTGTAATTATTAAATACGTTTCTTTATTACCTAAAAATTTGCACGGGGAAGGAGATTAAAATCTATTGTTTACTTATGGATGGTAAGATATTTGCAGCTATCTTTTCAAGGTACATCTGTATATGAGGCTCGATATTCCAAATTTTTTCGCTTTCAAATAAATGTCCATAACGTTGAGAACTACCCATAAGCTCCCTTTTATTTAATTTATCCAGGTAGTTATCCTTTACAGATGATTCAGTAAAACCGTTTTGTCTGGCAATAGAATCCAACAAGTTATGTATTCCTGATCCATGTTGCGCGGCCTCCTTGATTCTATATGCTATCTCCTTGGGGATACCAATCTTTTCTGCCAACCTTCTATGTACGCGCTTTCCCAGTGTATCAAATGCATCAACCCCATCATTTTGTATATTTAATCTTGGATCTATTCTCAACACCGTATCGATCAAGTTAGGATCGAGAAATGGTTCCCGTAGTTCGATACTCTGAGACATTGTTATCTTGTCCTCTCTTTCAAGTGTTTCTTTGTACAAGAGCTGAACATCCTTTATCATGTATTCGAGTATTTTATCATATCCATATTTTTGGACTATTTTTGAATACCATGAGTAACCTCCAAAGATTTCATCTGCACCTTGACCTGTTAACATAACTCTTATGCCTTGCTCGCGGGCCAGCTTAACTGCAGCATAAATTGGGATTGCTACTTCAACTTGCCCCATGTTATCATCCTCAATAACATTTATGATATTGGGAATCATTCGTTCAACATCATCCTGCGAAAGTTCATTAATCTCCAATCGTAGATCTAATTTTTCAGCTATTTCAATTGAATTTGTAATGTCATTAGATCCCCTAATACCAGAGGTGTAACATATTACTTCTGGGACCATCTGCTTTGCCAAGTATGCAACTATAACACTATCAATACCGCCTGAAAACACTATCCCTATCCTACTAAAGTCACGTACTCTTTTTTCGACTGATGCAATTAAAGCATTATTATATGCATTCAGTGCAGAATCGATATCCTTGTAGGAAATAGGATACTTTGAGCGTATCGATTTGCTTGTATTTACAGTGACTGGATGCAAAGATGTTGTAAAACTATTTTCCTCAGACCTTTGGGAGATAAATAAAGCGTAGCCAGGTAGCAATCGCTGAATCTTGCCATCCAAACTGATCTTCCACAATGCCTTTTTCTCAGACCCAAACGCAAAGTATCGGTCATCCTCTCCATAATAAATTTGCCTTACTCCGATCCCATCTCTAACCAATATTATATTGCCAGTTGATTGCTCTTTGATAGCAAGGATATAAATTCCATCCAGCTGAAATACCGTCCTTTTCACTGCTTCAAGCAAATTTCCATTTGTTTTTTCATAATGATCCTCTAATAGATGAATAATAACCTCACTGTCGGTAGAAGTCTTAAATTCATGATGGCTTTCTAAACTCTTCCTTAATTCTCTATAGTTATATATCTCTCCATTATGCTCTAAAACAAGCTTTTTATTACAACTTAGAAATGGCTGTGATCCGCACGATCCACCAACAATGGCAAGACGTGAATGAGCCAATACGTTAAATGCACTAGTCTGTGAAAAGAATAGCTTATTGAACGTATTTGAATATACTATCTCATCCTCGGTAGCAAGTCCTACCCCATCGGGACCACGATTTTTCATACAGGATAACATTTTTTCAATTAGCGGTGCTACGTTTTCGCCTCTCTTACTCAAAATACCTACAATGCCACACATTTTAAAAATTTCCTAAACAATTACTATTGTATAACAATATATAATAATAACCTCATTACTCAAATTTAAGTATTACACTTTATATACTACATATAATTCATAATTTCGTTAAGGTCAGGAGTCCTTATTATATTCTTACTCTGTTTAACAATATCTTGATCTTTTGGCATAAATGCAATTCCCAAGCCAGCTTGTTTTATCATGCAAATGTCGCCTCTTGTGTCGCCTATGGCTATTGTATCCTCAATACTCACTCCATACTTTTTTGAATAGTAATTAAGTTGATATCTCTTGCATATTGAAATTGTGCATGAACAGTTTATTTTCTCCCAACCCAATGGCATTTTAATCTCGCCGGTCAGTACCCCATCCTCAATTTTCAATTCATTAGCAGCGATGAAATCAATCTTTAGTTTATTTGCGATCACTTCAGCTGCTATAGTATAACTATCTGTAATTATTCCAGTTACGTATCCATTTTTCTTAAACCAAGTAACAATCTTGTCCGCGTTAAGCATAATTGGAATCGAACCTATTGCTTTAATAATTTCACTTGCCTTAATGCCCTTTAATAAAGATGCAATCATTTCTGTTTTTTTGTAACCTGGCAAGGATGGGTCAGATTGAATTTCAATAACCTTCTCTGATAAGTTATATTTTCTTGAAATTACTTCAATTAACCTTCCATTAATCAAGGTACCGTCCATATCAAATACCACAAGTTTAGGTCTATTAGCCATCATGAGTCATGAATATATCTGTGACAAACCACTATAATATGATTTTCTTGTAGATTATGGAATAGGTATTATTATGAGAGCAATTATATGATGATATGAAGCTTGATTTCCCCCCAAGATTTTCTGAGAGGATAGGAGCTATTAGTCTACATGCTGTGCAGAAAATTTACGAATTAGATTCGGGAAAATCCCCAGAGTTTCATGGGGGTCATCGAACCATTCGGGCTTTTGATCACGATGAACTTGCAAGTATCTTTCGAGAGTTGGCTATAGTCATACCAATCAAGAATGAAAGACTGAGATTAATAGAGGGAGTTCTGAGCGGTATTCCTAATGAATGCATGGTAGTCATAGTGTCGAATAGTCAGATCTCGCCAGTCAATAGATTTTCAATGGAAGTTGAAATGATAAAACAATATTCTCAGTTTGCAGATAAGAAAATAATCTTAATCCATCAAGGAGACCCTGACCTGGCGAAGATTTTTGAAGAGGTGAATTACACATCCATTCTGGATTCAAAGAAGCAAATTCGAGATGGAAAGGCAGAAGGAATGATTATTGGAATTCTTATGGCTAAGATGCACAACAAAAAGTACGTTGGTTTTATTGATAGTGATAATTATTTTCCAGGAGCTGTTAACGAGTATTGCAAAATTTATGCTGTTGGATTTGGAATGGCATCTACTCCTTATAGCAATATAAGAATCTCTTGGTTATACAAACCAAAAATTAGGAACAACATATTGAAATTCCCAAAATGGGGTAGAACTAGCGAAGTCACAAACAAATATCTCAACGCGCTTCTATCGTATATCACAGGCTTTGAAACTGACATAATTAAGACAGGGAATTCGGGTGAACATGCACTTTCCATGTCATTGGCAGAGAATTTGAATTATTCAAGTGGATATTCTATCGAACCATATGAATTCATAAATATCTTGGAAAAATTTGGTGGTTTACTTCCAGCCGATTCTCCCGATATCGTCGAAAAGGGTGTAGAAATTTTTCAAATAGAAACAAGAAACCCGCATTTTCATGAAGAGAAGGGAAAAGATCACTTAACAGAAATGTTGCAGGCCTCGCTTCTCGCAATCAGCAATAGCAAAGTGTGTAATTTAGAATTGGCAAAAGAAATAAAGGAACATTTGTCAAGATTGGATACGCTTTACAGAAGAGATAAAGGAAGTAAGGTCGAAGCAAAAAAATATGTAATAATGGACCCAATAAAGACAATTCCAATTGATAAATTTGCCGAACTTGTTAAAAAGAATGCAAAGACTTTTAACAAGATTTGACCCAATTTTTCTAAGGATAAAATTATTTTTATTTTAATCCTGTTTTTTTTAACGCGATAGAAATAAAAGAAAAAAGATTATTTGTCTATGTGAAAATTCTACTCACGAATTCCATTCTTCTATTCAACTGACTATGTTCGGTTTAACGTGTTTTTTTGTATACAACTCCTTGTTAACAGCATATTCAAGTTTAGCAATAAATGACTCAGATATGATATTACTTTTATTTTGTTAATGTCTCTAGACAGTCACAAGTAAAAAGGCCAAGTTTGGACAATCGCAGTTATTATCACACTATTTCGTCAAGAATTTAGTTATATTGGAGATGTTAGTATTCTGTTAATGTTCATTGAGGAATTTGCAGTCTCTAATATTACCCGGAATAATTGTAGGAATAATTGGAGGAATTGTTTTGTTCTTTGCAGCTTATAATTATTACCCTCAGAAAAATGTAAACATAAATTTGGATGGGAATTGTTTTGAATTTTTGGATCGAGCTTATGAGGCGTACAAACTGTTAGAAATGGAAAGGGAAAAGGAGCTTTTGAAAATGCAATTAGACGCCATAGGACATGTTGCAACTGGTATACCCGTAACTTTCAGTGGTTCTAGTAATCTGGTAGATCAGATTATAGATACGTACAAGATCAATGTAACGCATAGACAGATACTAGGGGATAATCATACCCAGGTTGACAAGGTAATAATTAGAGGAATAGCTAATCTATCAGTATTAGAACAAATATCTGTAAAGTGGCAGAATAATAATTCTGGAGCAACATCAACTATTGAGGGCACGGAACTCGGAATACTGCCCAATCCATATATTAATTCCAGTGAGAGCATAAAAATTAGAGAAAATATTGATAATTATTTTGTTAATGGTATCAAGAAAATCGTCAATTCATCAACTGGTGTTAAACCTAGCGAGTGTAGAAGTACTATAATCTATGAAGATACATGACTTTTTTTTAAAAACTTCTACCTTGCGAATTGTACCGACTTTTGATTATCTCTTCTGGTATGGATTTCAAATCTGATGTAAAATATCATTAGGCAAGTTGATTTGGATAATGTGACAAAAAATTGTGTTATTCTAATCTGGATACTGCAGGTCACGCTCATCCTTAACGGGGTGGCAGGGTCAACACAAAGAGAGACTTACAGATATTACACTTATAGTTATAGCTAGTATATTTTTCCGATAATGAAATTGTATTAATAGCCTTATTGTGAGTAAGAATAAGCTCAATTATTAAGATTTAGAAAGATACATGATTATTTGCAGGGAAATTGAGCATAAGGCATCTTCTTATCGTCCACTAAAATAGAAAATCTAAATTTGAGTTTTAGATTTAAGGAGACAAAATTTGATAAAGTATAGAGGAATCAATGCAGCAAGATTGAAACTGGGTTATTGATTTATGCCGATTTGTATGATAAAATGAATTTTGTACCCTAGTCTTCATTCAATTAGCACGATCAAAATTACCCAAGAAAGGCGCAAGCAATATATGAAAAAAAATAGTAGATTCGTCAAATCTGTTTCTTGGCTCCAAATCTAGATAGACCTAATCTAGCATCTTGTTTTTGATTTGAAACGCCAAATTACAATTGGGAAGGAATTCAAACCAGCGTGACTTCCTTCATGACATTTAGTATAAGGGCCGAAAGATTATGACGACAATAGACATTAGAAATTGGGCTTTCTGATGTAGGTACTTGCCAGTTCGATTTCAGATAGATGTTAATTTTTTGATACCAATAGTGCTATCAATTCTCCTCCTTCAAAAGAGATTGGTCTGTAAAAAATTAATGTGTTATTTTGGTCGTAGATCAATGTTTGGTTAGAGGTGACTCCCAATAGAGTTCTCACATAGTCCATTTTATCAAAATAATCAAACATGTCGATAGTAGTGTTCATAGGCGAATCAATTTGATCAACTAATTTTGAACCATTTCTATCTATTACCAGGAAGCGTTCATATTTATAATCGATTTTATCAATTGTTTCTTTAACAGACTTCAGGTTAACTATTCCTACCAAAAATCCAATTAGGTCTTCCCTCGGAGCTTGTATTGATTTGTCACCATGATTGGGCGGAAATACTGGCACAGCTACCGCTATGGCAGGGGCATTAATAGAAGCAGATAAGAAAACGGAACTAACGTATGTACTATTTGTGGCTGTGACACCTTTGTACCATTCTCTATCAGCAAAATTAGTTCTTGGAAGTTGTTCTTGATGACTGTAGGGCTCCCCTATGTAGATATTTCCGTCAGGGAGAACAAAATAGATACTAGCTATGTCGGGATTAATTTTCAAGATATCATTCATTGCTTGTCTCTTACCATAATCCAGGTCAGCTGGTATCCCATGGTATGTTTCGCTTAAATTACTCAGATAAGGCAATGTACCCATGATTGGGTCTTTGCTTGCAAATTGTAGGCTATTTATTATGCTATTAATCCTATCTTGAACTAAGTTTGCAAAAATGTTTACGGAGAATATCTTATCATGATCGAAGTTAGCACTTGAATTATTTAATTCGTTAACCTTGCCAAAGGCGTCGCGTGATAGCTCAAGTGAGAGTATATTCACGGTAAGTATGATCGCAATGAAATGGGTCAACAAAATAACAGAAGTATTCAAGTTCGAAGATTTCAATAATAGGTCATCGAATTTTCGTATATATAAACAAATGACAAGCAGATAATTCATGAAAATGAAGACCTCATCAACAAAAGGATGCAAAGGTATTTGTCAATAAGTCCAATATGGTGACAATTAAAGAATTACATATTTGTTGATTAGTACAGAGTATAAATCAGAATGACAAGTCAATTCAATATTTTTCTATGTCAAAAATGAGGTATTATAGTTGTAATAATAAATTTATTGGGAGGGCGATCCCAAGACGGTTGTCGATTTGTCAAGCACCATATTAATATCTGCTATATTCTGTTTGATTTCATCGATAGTTGCGTTACCATTGATTTGATCTCTTAATTTCTCTCGCAACAAGTCTTCGCCCCTATCTGACAATTCCTTTCCAATATGTGCCTCTATAAATTCAAAGTTATCAAGGTATGCGGTAGTAGCCAATTCTGTTGCCTTTACTTTGTCATTGTTTTGGAGAGCAGTTTCTACTTCGTTTAATAATCCCCTAATGTTTGAAATATAATCTTCAGATGAATAAACAGCCTTCGTGTTTGAATTGTTGTCCTGTGGTAGCTCATTGTTAATCTTGGTGATGATCTGGTCAATTACAGATGGGTCCTTTAAATTATTGACAGAGTCGGTAAGATTTGCAAAGTCAGAGAGGGTTTGAGTAATTATGTGTGTGTCGTTTGAAATATTTTGAGTGTCATTAAATATAGAGTATGCTCGATCAATAAACGCAGACCCATCTTGATATTCTAATTCCATCATAATGGTACCATTGGAAACTCCTTCGGCATATTCAGCTCCAGATACTGTTAACAAATCTTTAATGACACTCACATTGTGTTCTGTGGAACTTAAAATATCTGCCGAAACTACTGTTGCGATGACCTTGTCGGAAAGATCGAAAGAGGATTGGCTATGATTTTCAAATTCATCTAAGGTGCTATTTTGAGAAGCTAAAGTAGAAAGTTGAAATAGATTACTATAGTAAGTATTATTTAGTTCACTGTCCGATGATGCCAATGGAATAGTCACAAGTGTCAACACCTCTTCAATGGGATGAAGGGTGTGACCCAATGTCATAAGTTGGTCGTTAAAGAATTTGTTAAATGCCGCCATTTCTACATGGCCTTTTATTTGTTCAATATTAGAATGAAATCCCGTAAAATCATGAGTATCTTTTAAGTTAGTATCGTTATTCTGGGCCAACGTCAGATTCATGGAACCGATGTTCAGTAAGACTGTAGATAGCAGAGCAACCACGACTATCATTACTAGATTAGTGTTTTTATGATATTGCATAATCAAACCTATTTTATTATGTATTTATATTTCGAGACAATTCTCGGGGAAGAGAATTATACTTATAGCATTTATGATTCGCCCAGTCGGCGGTATGAGTTCTTCTGATCCTCTCTGTTCAATATTTCATTTTTAACAAAAGAAGCCACTTTTAGGTCAGCTGGAATCAAAACGTAAGTGAGGTCCTTGCATGATAAGCTTTGTACGACACTGTATCAATATTTTCAGTATTAGAAAAATGGTTATGTTTTTTTGAATCAATCTTTTTAGAAATAAGCTCGCACTATATCAGGATTTGGTTTCAGAGATTGGAGAAAGGAATGGTATAGAAAAAGTATTGATACTACAAGGTGGAGGTTCGTCAGGTGCATTTGGCTGTGGAGTTTTCAAATCCATAAAAAAATGGCGGATTAACCTGGATATTGTGGCGGACACATCAATTGGTGGAATAATGCCCCCATAATTGCAGGAACCCACGATATAGATGATGCTACTAAAAAATTGGAAGAATTTTGGATTGAACTATCAGAACGATTTTTACCGGTCTTCCCAATAACTGGACATAATAGAAAGAGTTCATTCGATAACATGTTTGAGAATTTGCTATATTCTCTACCTAAAAATAGCGTATTTCCGAATTACTATGGACTGTGGAGAGAACAACAATCAAAAGGCAATCAGATTTCCTCTTTCATTAGTTCTGCGATACTAGGTAATAGTAAATTCTTTGTACCCAGATGAATGCAACCTGAGAATCTATTTGAACTAGACAAAATGATCCCTTTGAATTGGACACATTTGTACGATCACAAGCCCTTGATAAGAACACTTGAAAAGTATGTCGATTACAATAAATTGAAGCCAGACCCTTCAAATAGTACACGTTTAATCCTGACAGCAGTTAATGTGTTAAATTCACGAGCACTTACATTTGACAGTAGAACACAACAAATAAAACCAAAACATATCCTCGGTACTTCTGCTTATCCACTATATAACTTCCCATGGCTTGAAATTGAGATAGAAGTATACGCATGGAATGGAGGGCTGTTTAGCAACACTCCTCTACGTGAAGTTCTGGATGCATCGCCAATTTTAGATAAGATAAATTTTTGGTAGAAAACTATCCAAAAAAAATTGATAAATTACCATCAAATCTGGGAGAAGTTTTTCATAGTGCGAGAGACATCAAATTCTCAGATAAGACTGAAAATAACGTAAAGATGACAGCAACTATTACACGGTATCTTGATTTCATAGAGGATTTATACCAAATGGCGAAGAATAACAAAGATAAACTGGGCTTTGATGAAAAAGTATTAGGAAAAATTGATAGGAAATATAGGAAATATCGACTAGATCATGGCGCTGAAATCAGAGAGATTTTTTACATATCACGTGATGAAGAATTTCCCCATATATATGAGAATGCGGATTTTTCTCCAAATACGATAAGAAATTCAATAAAAGAGGGAGAATCTAAAGCTGACAAGGTAATTTGCGAACGTGCAAGTCATGACTGATCGGGTTATTTGCTTAGGTGAACAAAGTAGGATAATGTTAGATCTAACCAGAAAGTACACAGCATTCTAATCGTCCTAGTATGGAAGATAGCAGTGCTAGAATGAAAGTAAAAATTACAAAGTAAGATTGTTACTTTATTCTAGCCTTTAGAGACTATATGAAATTGGTCTTCATTTGTTAAACCGTTCATCTAAAAAATTAATTTAATAGATTGTAAGTTACTGACTTATTGAAACATTGGATAGCCTCATCATATTCTTTAAGTTGATAGAACGAATTTCCTTTCATATACCAAGCATCATACCCATTGTTTTTGCAAGACTCAAGTGATCTGTCAAAACACCTTATTGCAGAACCATAGTCCATCTTTATGTAGTATTTGACACCTCTTTCATACCAATAATTTTGTGCCCTAAACTTTTCTGACATATAGATATTTAATGGATATACAAGTATTAAAGGTTTTGGATGTTATTGACAATGCTC